>RFWA01000180.1 GCA_009922295.1 Betaproteobacteria bacterium | reverse complement strand
TTACCTTCGCGTCACCAGACACATTAATGGTTTTAGCAGCTGCGGCAACTAATGAATTGATCGTTGATGCAGTGCCAGTAGAAGCAATATTCAGGGTCGTAATTGTTGGCGTTGTAACGGCACCGGTCGTCGTCAAGCCATTCACATTAAGCGCCAAGGTAGTCACAGTTGGCGTAGTAAGCGCACCCATGGTCACAGCTGCGGATGTGCCAGTACCGGACAAATTCAAGGTTGTCAGCGCACCAGAGTTAACCGTGGCTGCAGCAAACCCATTCAATGTCACAGTCGCCAGCGTACCAGCGGTCGCTGTTTCAGCAGCATTTTTATCAGCAATTGTGACAGCGCCATTGGTAAAACCAGAGACGCCAGCCTGCCCCGAAGCAGCAGTGAAGCCAGTCCTGGCAGAGCTTTCGGTAACAGTAATTGCCGTTGTTGTAGCGCCACCTGTGACAACGATAGCACCAGCAGTAGTGTTCTCACCCGTAACAGCCGCATTAGAGCCCGTCTGTGTGACGCTGATAGTCGTACCGCCGGTGACGGTAATAGCATTACCAGTAGAACCATTAGTTGCAAGGACTGTGGATGTGACCGCTACCGCACCTGCAGCATTTGTCGTACCGCCAATGATGAGGGTGCCGCCCGATGAACCAGTTTCGGTGACAGTCACAGACGAACCACCGTTAACCGTAGCAGCACCAGTTGCTGTTGTGCGCGTCATAGTCACTGCATTGGTTGCAGCTGCGGTAACAGCCATGGCCGTAATGCCGGTCACGTTTAGTGCAGTCATGCCGGTGAACGACGAGGCGTTTAACGACAGCGCGGTGGTATCAGTAATGAAATTACCAGTCTCAATATTTTTAATTGTTGCATTCAGTGGCAGCGTTAGGGCTCCACCAGACTGAACAATAGTCACCGTATCGTTACCAGCTCCACCATCCAAGGCGTCGCTGACAGAAAATGCGTTTAAGACATTTCCATTGAACGTGTTGTCGCCAGCAGTGCTGGTTGTTCCCGCCGAGCCAAGCATGACGCCAGATGTGTCAGTACCAGTAGTGAGCGGACAGGTTTAGGTGTTTGTAACCCATTGATTTAATTGAAGATTTTTCAATTAAATCTTGCCTAAACAGTCCACCCTGTACTTCTCCTGTACCGGAATGTATTTTCGTGGGCGCTTTGGGGGCCAGTCAGCCAGGGCCGCAGGGGGGCAGCATTCAAGAAAAGTGCTGCCGGCCTTCCTGTAATTCTCCTGTGCCAAGCCAGAGCTGCATCAGCCTTTGCTCAACGACCCAGGAGATTATTTGATGACCTTTTGGGTCAATTCAGTCTCTCGTCGGATGATTTCATCTAGCTGAACTTGAACCGCCGCGCTTTTGACAATCATCGCGAAACCAAGCTCTGGCTGGTGGTCAGAAAATTCGATACCAGCAAGACGCAGTGCATCTTTTATCTTCTCCGCCGTCGCCAGCTTTGGCTGCATCGAGAAGGACTCAATGCGGGCAACCGTTGGCCGAGCCACCCCCGCTTTTATTGCCAATTCTGATTGGCTCCAGCCGAGAACTGTTCTCCCGGCCTTGATCTGGATTGCGAATCGGAACACATTTTCATGCATGATGCTACGTTTTTATGATACATAAAATATCATATAAGTATCAAGGAGTTATTTTAATGGTCCAAATATCGCTTAATCAGTACAGTGTGAACGCCTCTAAATGTCCAGCTGACCAGTCCAAACAAGAAACCACAGACTTGGCCTGCAAGGGCCTGGTTCTTGAGGTTCGGAAAAGTGGAGGCAAAACTTATTATCTGAGATACACCAACGATCGCGGTAAACAACGCCAGTATCGTATTGGTGACGGCAGCGTTTTGACCCTGATACAGGCGCGCAGCAAGTGCCGCTCAACCCTGAACCAAATTGCCAACGGCCAAGACCCCTGCGAGTTAAAGGCCCAAACCAGGGCAGCACCAACCTTTGCAACCTTTATTGACGAGCAGTACCTGCCGTATGTGAAGTCATACAAGCGCAGTTGGGTAACCGATGTGAGCCTGCTCAAAAACCACATACTGCCGCGCTTTGGCAAGCGCTATATGGACGAGATCACGCGGCAGGACATTGTGAAGATGCACTCCGAGCGCAAAGCCGCGGGCGCTGCTGCTGGCTCGGCCAACCGGCTGCTGATCATGATGCGGTACGTCTTCAACCTGGCCCTGAAGTGGGAGTTGCCCGGCGTCAGCGTCAACCCATGCAAGGGCATTCCGCTCATGGAAGAAAACAACAAGATGGAGCGCTACTTGTCAGTGGAAGAGGCAGAACGCCTGTACGGGGCAGTGTGCCAAAGCGAGAACACCAGCCTCAAATTCATCGTGCCCATGCTGATTCTGACCGGGGCACGCAAGCGCGAGGTGCTGGATGCCAGCTGGGAAGACTTCGACCTGGTTCGAAGGGCTTGGCGCATCCCGATCAGCAAGTCAGGCAAGGCCCGGCACGTGCCCCTCTCCGATGGTGCGCTGGCGCTGCTGCAAACCATGCCCCGCAAGTTTGACTGCAAGTGGGCGTTTGCTAACCCTAAAACTGACAAGCCCTATGTGTCTATCTTCTGCGCTTGGGACACGGCACGTACAAGTGCGGGCCTGGCTGATGTGAGGATGCACGACCTAAGGCATTCGTTTGCCAGCCTGCTGATCAACTCAGGCCGCACGCTGTACGAGGTGCAGCACATCCTGGGGCACACGCAGGTCAAAACAACCCAGCGGTACGCGCACCTAAGCCATGACACCTTGCTTGCGGCTGCCAATGCCGCCAGCTTGGCGGTGGGGGCTGTGATGTTGCCTGCTGTGCAGCCCACTAGCTTGGCGACAGGGTGTACGTAGCCGGCACCGCGGCAGCCCGGCCGCTGGGGAATATGTTTGTGGGCATGTGGTACTCCAAGGGAAGATGCCAACCTTACCCGATCCACGGTGCTGCCGGGGTGGGGCACGCTATGTTGTGCTTTCAGAAGAACCGCAACATATTTGATTGACCTGTCGCCGCCAGCGACATAAACTGAGAACGTGTCGCAAAATTTAAATAATTAAACCATGACCGATTGGCGCGCAGACCAACCCTACAACGACTTGCCACCCTTGCCGCCCGCTGCAGAGGTAGAGACACGCCCAGTGCTCAAGCAGTGCATTGCCGCGCGCGCAGCATTGGCGGAACTGAAGCAAGCAGCGGAGCTAATTCCCAATCAAGGGGTTTTGATCAATGCGCTGCCGCTCCTGGAAGCACAAGCCAGTTCGGAAATCGAAAACATCGTCACCACGACAGACCGACTTTTTCAGTACCAGAGCGCCGGAGAGCAAGCCGACCCGGCCACCCGCGAAGCATTGCGCCACAGCAGCGCACTGCTGGAAGGCTACCGGGCACTCAAGCAATTCCCACTGAACACCCGCATGGCTGAACAGGTTTGCACACGCATCAAGGGCATTGAGATGCAGGTCAGGCGCGTACCGGGAACGGCTCTCGCCAACCAAGCAACCGGCGAAGTGATCTACACCCCGCCTGCCGGTGAAGATTTGCTGAGAACCAAACTCGCCAATTGGGAGCGCTATCTTCATGAACAGCGCGATATCGATCCATTGATCCGCATGGCGGTTGGGCATTACCAGTTTGAGGCGATCCACCCCTTCACCGATGGCAACGGTCGCACCGGGCGCATTCTGAACAGCCTGTTTCTGATTCAGGAAGACTTGCTGACGCTACCGATTCTTTATCTCAGCCGCCACATCATCAAGAACAAGGCCGAATACTACCGACTGCTGCTAGACATCACCCGTAGCCAAGCATGGGAGCCGTGGATTATTTATTTGCTTGTGGGTATTGAGGATACGGCACGGTGGACGACGGCCAAGATCTCAGCGATCCGCAATCTGTCGGCATTGACCATCAGCCATGTCAAGCAGGCCGCACCGAAAATTTATAGCCGTGAGCTGGTTGATTTGATCTTCGACCTGCCCTACTGCCGAATCCAAAACCTCGTGGAGCGAGACCTTGCCGGTCGCCAAGCAGCATCGCGCTATCTCAAGCAGCTCGTTGAAATTGGGGTGCTGCAAGAACGAACCGTCGGCCGTGACAAGCTATTTATTCATCCCAAGCTGATGCGCTTGCTGACGCGGGATGACAACGATGTTTCGCCCTATTCGTCGTAAAGGTTTGTCTATCGGGGGAGTTGTGCAAGGGGTGCGGGAAGTGACACTGCCTCAAGCCCAGCCTTGAATTCAATGTTGGGTAAATTGGTATGTAAAAAAGAAAACGGGGCGCTAGGCCCCGTTTTTCCTCAATACTTGGCGGAGTGGACGGGACTCGAACCCGCGACCCCCGGCGTGACAGGCCGGTATTCTAACCAACTGAACTACCACTCCTGGTAGCGGCAACCTTTGCTCTTTCGAGCCAAGCCACCGGCCCTTTCGGACCGGCTGTTACCGGCTTGCGCCTTGCTCATCTTGCGATGAAACCTGGCGACCCCACGGGGATTCGAACCCCGGTACTCACCGTGAAAGGGTGATGTCCTAGGCCTCTAGACGATGGGGTCAAAACCTTTGGACTTCCGTCTCAACACACAGCTTTGCAGCTGTTTCCCGAAAAATGGTGGTGGAGGTAAGCGGGATCGAACCGCTGACCTCTTGCATGCCATGCAAGCGCTCTCCCAGCTGAGCTATACCCCCTTCTACCCGAGCTACCTGTGACCTAAGCCACACTGGCAATCCCGTTTTCCGAGCCTTAAATTATAGCGTCAATTTTCAGGCGGCCTGGAGCCGCTGTAGGACTTTTTCTCGGTCGCACAGTTCCAGCACCGCATCCAGCGATGGCGTCTGGGCCGTGCCCATTACCAGCACACGCACCGGCATGGCCAGTTGCGGCATCTTCAGGGCGCAGGCGGCCAGCACCTCTTTGATGGCGGCGGCAATAGCGGCGCGCTGCCAGTCGCAGCTGGCCAACTTGTCCGCCAGCAGGGCCAGGGCCGGGCGCACCGCGTCCGTCACATGCTGCGCCACCTCTTCGGGAGATGGACGCACATCGGCATAAAAGGCCTGGGCCCAGTCGGCCAGCACCAGCGTGGTGTCGCAACGGTCTTTAAACAGGGCGCAGATTCGGGGCAGGCGCTCGTCCACCGTCACGGCGCGGCCTTTCAGCTGCTGCGCCACCAGCGGGGCCAGCACCTCATCCGCCGTGGCCTTGAGGTGCTGGGCGTTGACCCAGCGCAGCTTGGCTTCGTCAAACTGGGCGGCGCTGCGGCCCAGGTGGTCCAGGTTGAACCACTGCAAAAACTGCTCGCGGCTGAAGATTTCGTCGTCGCCATGGCTCCAGCCCAGGCGGGCCAGGTAGTTCACCATGGCATCAGGCAGGTAGCCTTCGTCACGGTACTGGGTGACGGGCTTGGCGCCGTTGCGCTTGCTCATCTTCTCGCCCTGCTCATTGAGCACGGTGGGCAGGTGCGCGTACACCGGCGGCACATGGCCCAGGGCCTCAAAGATGTTGATCTGGCGCGGCGTGTTGTTGACGTGGTCGTCGCCC
>RFWA01000179.1 GCA_009922295.1 Betaproteobacteria bacterium | reverse complement strand
CATCTGGCGGGCGAGTTGTTCAAGCTTCGCACCGGCACCCAAATGACGCATATTCCCTACCGTGGTGGCGGCCCAGCCGTCACCGACGTGATCAGTGGCCAGGTGCCGCTGCTCTGGGTATCGATCCCCGCCGCTGCACAATTTGTCAAAACCGGCAAGCTCAAGGCCTTTGCGGTCTCCACACTCAAGCGCAGCGCGGCTTTCCCCGATGTGCCCACCGTACAAGAGACCGGCGTGCCAGATTTCGAGGTGGACTCCTGGTACGCCATGTTCGTGCCGGCTCGAACGCCGCAGCCCGTGATTGAACGGCTGAACCGGGCTCTGAACACCATAGTGGCCGAGCCTGGCATCCGAGACAAACTGCTGGCCCAGGGCGCCGAGGGCGTGGGTGGCTCGCCGCAGACGCTGACCCGCATCGTGGCGGCCGAAATTCCGAAATGGGTCAAGCTGGCCAAAGACGCCAACATCAAGGCTGACTGACATGCTTATATCCGCCGGCGAAGTCGATCAGGTCGTGGCCGACCTGGTGGCTCGGGCGCGAAACGCGCAACGGATGGCCGAGCGCTATGACCAGGCTCGTGTGGACGAGCTGGTCGCCGCCGCTGGCTGGGCCATATTGGCACCGGATCGCAACCGCGAGTTGGCAGAGCTTGCCGTGGCCGACACCGGGATCGGCAACGTGGCCGACAAGGTGCGCAAAAACCACCGCAAGACACTGGGCCTGCTGAGGGACCTGCAGGGCGCACGATCGGTCGGCGTGATCCATGAAGACCCGGCTTTGGGCCTGACCGAGATTGCCAGGCCTGTGGGCGTGGTCTGCGCTGTCACGCCTTCCACCAACCCGGCGGCTACACCTGCCAACAAGATCATCAATGCCCTCAAGGGCCGCAACGCCGTGATCGTGGCCCCCTCACCCAAAGGATGGAGCACGGCTGCCAAGCTGATCGCGCATATGCAGACCCAGCTGGTGCGCATTGGCGCCCCGCCTGATCTGGTGCAACTGCTGCCTGATCCGATCAGCAAAGCGGCCACCCTGTCCTTGATGCGCCAATGCGACCTGGTGGTGGCCACCGGCTCCCAGGCCAATGTGCGCGCGGCTTATGCCAGCGGCACGCCGGCCTTCGGCGTGGGCGCGGGCAATGTAGCGGGCATCGTCGATGAAACCGCCGACCCGCAGGCAGCCGCCGAGCGGATTTTTCGCTCCAAGACCTTTGACAACGCCACCAGTTGTTCGTCGGAAAACAGCCTGGTGCTGCTCAATGACGTGCGCGCAGCCACGCTGGCCGCGCTGCGCGATCAAGGTGCCGTGCTGCTGGACGCCGCCCAAAAAGCTCGCCTGGCGGGCCTGATGTGGCCCGACGGCAAACTCTCTTCGGCAGTGATTGGCCAGTCGGCCACCACCATTGCCAACCGCGCCGGGCTACCGGAGGTGGCTGCACTGTCGCCCACCATTCTGCTGGTCGAAGAGGACGGTATTGGCGAAGCACACCCGTTCTCGGGCGAAAAGCTGTGTCCGGTGTTGGCGGTTTACAGCGTGCCAGATTTTGACGCAGCAGCCGATACCGTCAGCCGCTTGTACGCCTTTCAAGGCGCCGGACATTCGGTCGGCCTGCACAGCCGCAGGCCCGAACGGGCGCTGCAGTTGGGGCTGACCTTGCCGGTGTCGCGTGTGATCGTGGAGCAGGCCCACTGCATCGCCACCGGTGGCAGCTTTGACAACGGCCTGCCGTTTTCGCTGTCCATGGGCTGTGGCACCTGGGGCAAGAACAACTTTTCCGACAACCTGAACTACCGGCATTACCTCAACATCACCCGAATTTCGCGCCCCATCCCGGAAAACATCCCGACTGAACAGGCTATTTTCGGCACGTTTTTCGACAAGTACGGACGCGGATGAGGTCAACGGTCCACGCCCTGGTTGCGCATCAAGCCAGCCTGCAACCAGATGCCATCTACGCCGTCGACTGCGACGGTGGGCCAAGCTTGAATTACGGCACACTGGCCCAGCGCTGCCGGCAGGTGGCAGCGCTGCTGCTGGCGCAGGGCAGCGTGCCGGGCGATACGGTGTCGCTGGTCATGCCCAACGGGCTGGCTACGCTGCAGTGGCTGCTGGGCGCGATACAGGGCGGCTGGTGCGTCAACCCGGTCAACCTGCTGTCACAGGCGGACCAGATGCGCTACGTGCTTGATCACAGCGACTGCAGTCTGGTGATCGTCAGCCCAGATTGGGAGGCTCCGGTGCGCGCGCTGCTGCAGGACATTCCTCGCAACATCGGCGTGCTGGTGAGCGAGCCAGACCACCACGACTGGCTAGAGGCTGAGGCCGACCTACCGGTACCGCTGCCCGAGGCTATGGCGCTGCTGATGTACACCTCCGGCACGACCGGGCAACCCAAGGGGGTGATGCTGACCCAGGCCAACCTGGCAGCCAACGCAGCGGCCATCAGCGCCGAGCATGCGCTGCGGGCCCATGACCGGGTGCTAGCGGTGCTGCCGCTGTACCACATCAATGCCTTTGCTGTGACCATGCTGGCGCCGCTGTCCCATGGCGGCAGCCTGGCGATGCCACCCAGATTTTCAGCTGCGCGCTTTTGGGAACAGGCCAGCCAGAGCGCTTGCACCTGGATCAATGTGGTGCCAACCATGATCTCCTACCTGCTTGAGGGCGCGGCACCAACACCAGCGCAAACCCAGGGTCTGCGCTTTTGCCGCTCGGCCTCGGCAGCCCTGCCGCCCGAGCACCTGCGCGCTTTCGAGCAACGCTTTGGGATTGGCATCATCGAGACCATGGGCCTGACCGATCCAACCCGCTAGCCCCCCAACTGCGCAAACTTGGGGCGGTGGGACGGGCCTCGGGCTGCGAGGCGCGGGTGGTGAACGCAGCGCTGGCCGAGCTGCCCGACGGCCAAACAGGCGAGATTGCCATCCGCGGCCCCAACGTCATGCGCGGCTATTACAAGAACCCGGAGGCCACCGCAGCCGCTTTCACGCCGGACGGCTGGCTGCGCACCGGCGATCTGGGCCACCGCGACGGCGATGGTTTTTTCTTTGTCACCGGTCGCATCAAGGAGCTGATCATCAAAGGCGGCGAAAACATCGCGCCGCGCGAGATTGACGAGGCCCTGCTCAAACACCCCGCCGTGCTGGACGCCGCCGCAGTCGGCATCCCAGACCGGCACTACGGCCAGGAGATCATGGCCTGTGTGGTGCTGCGGCCAGGTCATAGTGCTGATGCGGCGATGCTGCATGCCTTTTGCCTGCAAGAACTGGGCCGCTACAAGACGCCCAAGCTGTTCCGGCTGGTATCCGACCTGCCGCGCGGCCCATCAGGCAAGGTTCAAAGGCTCAAGCTGGTCGACCTGTACGGTCCAGTCGCGGCCTGATCTCTTGCAAGTCCCGCTGTCACTGGCCCTGTCGCCCCCCCTGCCGACGGCACTGCTGATGGCCGCGATGCTGATCGTGCTGGCCGCCGGCGTGGTGCGCGGCTTTGCAGGCTTTGGTTTTTCGGCCCTGTGTGTGGCTGGGCTGTCGCTGTTTGCGCCGCCCGCGCAGGTGGTACCACCCATTTTTGTGCTGGAGGTTCTGGCCAGCCTGACGCTGCTGCGCTCGGCGCTGCGTGAGGTGGACTGGGCCTGGCTGAGCTGGTTGGCGCTGGGCAATGCGATTTGCATCCCGCTTGGCATTGCAGCGTTGGCCTGGCTGGACGACATGCACTTACGCCTGTTGATCGGTTTGCTGCTGTTGACCGCAGCCCTTCTATTGCGCAGCGGCTGGCAACTGGCCTTGGCACCCACACGCGGCACGCGCTTGGCCACCGGGCTGGTGTCGGGTTTGGTCAACGGTGTGGCTGCCATCGGCGGCATAGCGGTCGCCGTGATGCTCAGCACCACGCAGATGGCACCAGCAGTGATGCGGGCCACACTGGTGCTGATGTTTCTGCTGACCGACCTTTATGCGTTGGCCTGGGCCAGTGTGTTCTCAACCGGGGGGCAGCAGGCGTCGGCCTTGGTTGGGGTTGACACACTTCGCTGGGCCGTGTGGCTCGGGCCGGCCATGTTGGTTGGCATTTGGGCAGGTAACCGCTTGTTCCGCGGGATGTCGCCTGCGCATTTTCGGCGCCGCGTCATCAACCTGCTGATCGTGATTGCGCTGGTCAGTGTGTTGCGGGCCGTAGCGGCGTTACTGGCTTGAGCACCGGCTAGCCCGGTCGGCCAGCCTTAGTCGGCTAAGGCACAGTTGACCAGCCCGGCCCCAAGCAGCTGTACGCACACCTGGGGGTCAATGCACACCAGATAGCCACGCCGGCCCCCGTTGATGGCGATCTTGGGTAATTGCAAGATAGACGCCTCCACATAGACCGGCATGCGCCGCCGCGTCGCAAAGGGTGAGGTGCCGCCCACCAAGTAGCCGCTGTGCCGGTTGGCCACCTCTGGTGCACAGGGTTCGACCGACTTGGCACCGATCTGTCGCGCCAGATTTTTGGTGGAGACCTTGCGGTTGCCGTGCATCAACACCACCAAGGGTTTGGCGTCGTGGTCCTGCATGATCAATGTCTTGACCACCGTGAACGGGTCCAGCCCCAGCACCTCGGCGCTGTGCTGCGCCCCGCCACGCTCCAGGTAGTCATACGGGTGCTCGGTGAACGCCACCCGGTTGGCCCGCAGCAGGGCCGTAGCCGGAGTTTCTGAGACATGGTCTTTTTTTGCCATGATGGCGATTGTCCACCGCGGCGCGATAGCGGCAGCCATCGCTGTGGGCCACGACCTGCATCATGGCCCGCTTTTCGAGGGCCTTTACCCGTGAGATGACAGCTTTTGAGAAGGCTGGGTATAGTGGAACGGTGGCCAATACATCGCGGGGGTGGTATTGTGATTAAAACCAGGTTGTTACTCGTATTCACCGGTCTGCTTTGCTGGTTCAGCGCTGGGGCTTGGGGCCAGTCAGCGCCGCAGCCCAGCCGGGGCGCAGCCGTTGCAGCCACCACCCTGCGCCAGGCGCAAGCGGCGGTGGTGCAGATCACCGCCCGCGCCATCGAAGACGCGCCCTCGGCCCGCACACTGGGCCAGGTTCGACGAGGCAGCGGCGTGGTGATCGGCCCCGACGACCTGATTCTCACCATCGGCTACCTGATCCTGGAGACCGATCAGATCGACATTCGCACCCTGGACCGCAAAACCTACCCGGCAAGGGTGGTCGCCTACGACACGGCCACCGGCCTGGGGCTGCTGCGCCCGCTTTTTCCGCTGATGAACATACAGCCCGTCAAAATTGGCCAGGTGGAGCCCAGCGCGGTTGGGGAAACCTTTGCCGTGGCCAGTGGCGAGAACGCCGAGGCCATCGGGCCGGCCCGCCTGGTGGATGTGCGCGCCTTCACTGGCTACTGGGAATACCACCTGGACAAGGCCTTGTATGCCAGCCCGCCCGTGGCCAATCATTCTGGTGCAGCGCTGTTCAACCCGGAGGGTGAACTGGTTGGCATTGGCAGCTTGTACATGCAAGACGTGCTGCGCGAGAGCGACCCCCGCTCGCTGCCCGGCAACATGTTTGTGCCCTC
>RFWA01000178.1 GCA_009922295.1 Betaproteobacteria bacterium | reverse complement strand
GGCCTGATCGCGGTCAGCATCGGCCTGGCCGTGGGCACCGCGCTGGGCCTGCTGGCGGCCGCGCGCGGCGGCTGGCTCGAGGAGTTGATCATGCGACTGGCCGACTTCACCTTTGCCTTCCCGGCTATTTTGTCGGCCATCATGCTGACGGCGGTGTTCGGCGCCGGCATCGTCAACGCCATCATCGCCATCGGGATCTTCAACATCCCCACCTTCGCCCGCATCACCCGGGCCTCGGCCCGCTCCATCTGGGCGCGCGAGTATGTGCTGGCGGCGCGGGCCTGCGGCAAGGGGCCTTGGCGCATTACCCTTGATCACGTGCTGCCCAACATGCTGTCGGTGCTGATCGTGCAGGCCACCATCCAGTTTGCACTGGCGATCCTGGCCGAAGCCGCGCTGTCCTACCTGGGCTTGGGCACCCAGCCGCCGCAGCCGTCCTGGGGCAGGATGCTGGCCGAAGCGCAGACCCTGCTGTTCCAGGCGCCGCTGCTGGCTGTGTTCCCGGGCCTGGCCATCGCGATGGCGGTGCTGGGCCTGAACCTGCTCGGTGACGGTCTTCGCGATGTGCTGGACCCACGACTGGCCCGAAAGCGCTGAATGGCCCTGCTAGCCGCGCAAAACCTGAGTGTGCAGCTGCAAACGCAGCGCGGCCCGGCGGCGGCCGTGCGCGAGCTCAGCTTCAGCCTGGAAAAAGGCCAGACGCTGGGGCTGATTGGTGAGTCGGGTTGTGGTAAATCGATCACCGCTATGGCCCTGATGGGTTTGCTGCCAGAGCGGGCGCTCATCTCTGGCAGCATCGCCTTTGACGGCCAGGAACTGGTGGGCCTGCCCGACGCCGCCATGCGCCGGCTGCGTGGCAACCGCATTGGCATGATTTTTCAGGAGCCGATGACGGCGCTGAACCCGGTGCACACCATCGGGGACCAGGTGGCCGAGCCGCTGATGCTGCACCGCGGCGCCACCGCACGGGCGGCGCGACAGCAGGCCATAGAGCTGCTGGAGCGGGTCGGCATTACTGACGCCGCACGCCGGGCGGACGCCTATCCGCACCAGTTTTCCGGCGGCCAACGCCAGCGCATCACGATTGCCATGGCCCTGGCCTGCGGGCCGGATTTGCTGATTGCCGACGAGCCGACCACGGCGCTGGATGTGACCATCCAGGGGCAAATTCTGGACCTGATCGCCGACCTGGTGCAGGAGCGCGGTATGGCCCTGTTGCTGATTTCACACGACCTGGGCGTGATTGCCGAAAACGTGGCGCACATGATGGTGATGTACGGCGGCCGGGTGATGGAAAGCGGGCCTACGGCCACTGTGTTTGCCGGCATGCGCCACCCCTATACACGCGGCCTGTTTGGCGCGCGGCCGCAGTTGGGCGCACCGCGCGGAACCCGTCTGAACACCATCGAAGGCAGCGTACCTGAACTGAGCGACCTGGCGCCGGGTTGCCCATTCGCCGGCCGCTGCCCACAGGCCGGGCCCGAATGCGCAGAGACCCAGCCGACGGCGCACACGCTATCACCCGGTCACCTAGCCCATTGCCTGCGTCTGGACACCGGCGCCACTGGAGCCCCCCGATGAACGCCCCCCTGCTGCAGCTTGAGGATGTGACGCGCCAGTACCCGCTGCCGCGCGAACGCCTGTGGCAAAAGCCGGCGCTGGTGCACGCACTGCGGGGCGTCAGCCTGCACCTGCACAGCGGTCGCAGCCTGGGGGTGGTGGGTGAATCCGGCTCGGGCAAGTCCACGCTGGCGCGGCTGGCGATGGGGCTCGAGCCCCCGAGTTCGGGACGGGTCAGCGTACTCGGTCGGGACTTGAACGCTTTGAGCCCCGCTGACTTGCGCCACGCCCGGCGCGATTTTCAGATGGTGTTCCAGGACCCCTATGGCTCGCTCGACCCACGCCAGACCGTGGCCCGCATTGTGGGTGAGCCCCTGGCCGTGCTGGGCCAGCAGACGCCCGCCGCCATGCGCGAACAAGCGGCCGAGGTACTGGCCGCTGTAGGTCTACGCCGCAACGATCTGGACAAATACCCGCATGAATTTTCTGGCGGCCAGCGCCAGCGGGTGGCAATCGCGCGCGCCCTGATCACCCGGCCACGCCTGATCGTGGCGGACGAACCGGTTAGTGCGCTGGATGTGTCGGTGCAAGCCCAGGTGCTGAACCTGATGCAAGACCTGGCGCAGCAGTTCGGCGTCACCTACCTGCTCATCAGCCACGACCTGGCAGTGGTCAACCACCTGTGCGACGAGGTGGCGGTGATCTACCAGGGCCGCATCGTCGAGCAGGGCACACCAGAGACGCTGTTCAAGGCGGCGGCCCATCCCTACACCCGGGCCCTGCTGGCGGCGGTACCTCGGCTTGCGCCGCAGACGGGCCGCCGTCCGCGCGGCGTGGTGCTGACCCCCCGCACCGTGGCAGGTGGCGCTTGCCCCTACGCCGCACGTTGTCCGCAGGCCCAGGCGGTCTGTGACAACAGCCGGCCCGAGCTGCGCGCCTTGGCCAATGACCACCTGGTGGCCTGCCATTTGGATCTGGCGCCTGCCGAGTCCGCAACGTCAAACTAGTGGTATGGTCCGAGCTTGACCCGGAATAATTTGGCCTTTACCCTTATTTATTGGAGATACACACCATGATCAATCGCCGTCACCTGATCGCCACCGCCGCCTCTGGCGCTTCGCTGGCCACCCTGCCGCTGGCCGCCACGGCCCAGGCTAAAAAAGACGCCGTGGTGCTGGCCATGACCCTGGAGCCACCGGGACTCGACCCGACCGCCGGCGCGGCTTCGGCCATCGCCGAGATCGTGCAATACAACATCTTCGAGACCTTGACCAAGATCAACAGCGACGGCACCGTGTCGCCGCTGTTGGCCGAAAAGTGGGAAGTCTCTCCCGACCTCAAGACCTACACATTCACACTGCGCAAGGGCGTCAAGTTCCAGAATGGCGAGCCCTTCAATGGCAATGCGGTCAAGTTCTCGTTTGAGCGGGCTGGCGGCGAGAAAAGCACCAACAAAGACAAGCGCACCTTCGCCATGATGGACCGCGTGGCCGTGATCGACGACTACACGGTGGTGATCCTGAACAAACAGCTGGACCCGGATTTCCTGTTCCTGATGGGCCAAGCCACAGCCATCATCGTCGAGCCCAAGAGCGCCGACACCAACGCCACCAAGCCGGTCGGTACTGGCCCCTACCAGCTCTCGGCCTGGGCCAAGGGCTCGTCGGTGACCTTGACCAAGTGGGACGCCTACCGAAATGCGGCCGCGATCAAGATGAAGAAGGTGACCTTCCGCTTCATCAGCGACACAGCTGCCCAGGTGGCCGCTTTGCTGGCGGGAGACGTGGACGCCTTTGTTCGTGTGACGCCTCGCAGCGTGCCTCAGTTCAAGGGCAACGCCAAGTTCCAGGTGGTGGTGAGTGGGTCGCGGGCCAAAACCATCCTGGCCATCAACAACAAAAAGAAACCGCTGGACGACGTGCGCGTACGCCGCGCCATCTGCGCCGCCATTGACCGCAAGGCCGTGATCGAAGGCGCCGCCGATGGCTATGGCGCCCCAATTGGCAGCCATTATGTGCCCGGCGCCTTCGGCTATGTCGACACCACCGGCATCAACCCATTCAATGTTGACAAGGCCAAGGCACTCTTGGCTGAGGCCGGTGTCAAGACCCCATTGACACTGAGCCTGGTGCTGCCACCCGTGCCCTACGCCCGCCAGGGTGGCGAAGTGATTGCTGCACAGTTGGCCAAAATCGGTATCGTGGCCAAAATCGAAAACGTGGAGTGGGCGCAGTGGCTCAGCGGCACCTACACCAACAAGAACTACGACCTCACCATCATCTCCCACGTGGAGCCCTTCGACCTGGGCAACTACGCCAAGCCAGGGTACTACTGGGGCTATGAATCGCCGAAGTTCACCGAACTGTTCGACAAGCTCCAAAATGCACCGCGCGCGGCCGACAGGGCCAAGTTGCTGGGTGACGCCCAGCGCATGCTGGCCAATGAGGCGGTGCACGGCTTCCTGTACCAACCGCAATGGATCACCGTGGCGCACAAGGGCCTGAAGGGCTTGTGGAAAGACATGCCGGTGTTTGTGAACGACGTGTCAGCGCTGTCGTGGTCTTGATGCCCAAGGCTTGAGCCCTGAGGCCATGACAAGCCCCGCCCTGCACGACCTGGGTGCCCATGCGTGGGAGCCGCACTTGCATGCCAGCTACCTGCTGCGGCCCGAACTGGCTCTGGCGCAAGCCCGGGCCAGCGAGGCCCGCTGGCAGCGTGGCGAGCAGCAGGGCCCACTGGACGGCGTGCCGGTCACCATCAAGGACAACATCGCCACCCTGGGCGACCCGGTGCCGCTGGGGACCGCCGCCACCGACCTGACACCGGCCGCTGCGGATGCCCCGCCGTCAGCCCGACTCAAGGAGGCGGGCGCTGTGTTGGTGTGCAAGACCACCATGCCCGACTACGGCATGCTGTCCTCCGGCCTGTCCACCTTTCATGCGCTGGCGCGCAACCCATGGGATCTGAGCAAGACCCCGGGCGGCAGCAGTGCCGGCGCCGGTGCTGCTGCGGCAGCCGGCTATGGCCCGCTGCATGTGGGCACCGACATCGGCGGCTCGTTGCGGCTGCCAGCGGGTTGGTGCGGTATCTTCAGCCTCAAGCCCAGCCTGGGCCGCATCCCGATCGACCCGCCCTACACCGGGCGCGCCGCTGGCCCCATGACCCGCACCGTGGCCGACGCCGCCCTGATGATGCAGGTGCTGAGCCTGCCCGATGCACGCGACAGCATGAGCCTGCCCTACCAAGCCATCGCCTGGGACCAGTTTGACCGGGGCAGCGATCGCCTGCGCGGCCTGCGCATCGGCCTGCTGATGGATGCCGGTTGTGGACTGCCGGTGGAGCCCGAGGTCCAAGCGGCCATCCTGGCCGCAGCGCGGCTGTTTGAGCAGGCCGGCGCCATCGTCGAGCCCATGGCGCCCTTTTTGACGCCAGCGATGCTCAGCGGCATGGACAACGCCTGGCGCTTGCGCTCGCACCTGGACCTGGCTGCACTGTCACCGACCAAAAAAGCCGTGGTGTTGCCCTACATCCGTGACTGGGCCGACAGCGGCGCAGGGTTGAATGGCGCTCAGGCCTTTGCCGCCTTCAGCCAGTTCCATGCCACCCGTCTGGCCACGGTCAAGGCCTGTGCACCTTACGACTACGTGCTGTCGCCTACCTCGCCGATGCCAGCGTTTGCCGCTGAGCTGCCCTCGCCCACCAACGACCCGCTGCGGCCGCTGGAGCACATTGCCTTTACCGTGCCCTTCAATATGTCGGAACAGCCTGCTTCGTCGGTCAACTGCGGGTACACCTTGGGCGGATTGCCCATCGGGCTGCAGATCGCCGGCCAGCGCTTTGATGACCTGGGCGTGTTGCAACTCTCGCACGCTTTTGAGCAGATGCGCGGGCCACAGCGCCCTTGGCCGGTGCCGCCGGTGGCCTGAGTTCGCACCGCGCGCGCCGATGACCACCGACAGCCTGGGCAACCCGGTCACGCTGCGTGAGGCCGGCAGCCTGGGTGCCGTCAACGACTTCGT
>RFWA01000177.1 GCA_009922295.1 Betaproteobacteria bacterium | reverse complement strand
TGTAGCCCTTGAATTCATTGATGTTAAAGCTATTAAAATCATAGTGATCGGGTAGCGTGATCGTGTGTGCCAACTGCAAACCGCAAGCGCGCAGCATGTCGAAGAATTCCTCCGGTCTGGCGATGGCGGCCAGCGCGAGAAGCGGCGGCTGACCGGTCGCGACCAGTGCAGCCAGGGGCACGGTCGAGCCATCCTGTTGCCAAGCCAGTGACGCCAGCTGCCGGTGGGCACGAAAGCCGGGAAAAGCGGGTTTTAGGCCAGTGTGCAGAATCAGGTCTACCGGTCGCGGCCAGGGCTCCCGCAAAGGGCCGGCGGGCAATAGCAGCCCGTTGCCTATACCCCGATCATCAAAGACGCAGAGCTCAAAATCCCGGTACAGCGCGGCATGCTGTAGGCCATCATCGGCCACGATCACGTCGGTATCGGGGTAATTGGCCAACAATGCGGCGGCAGCTTGTGTGCGGCGCTCAGCAACCATGACGGGCACCCCGGTGCTACGCCGAATCAGCAACGGTTCGTCACCTCCGTGCTCTGGCCGGCTGTCGGGAAGCACCTCCATGCAGCCACGGCTCTGACGTCCGTAGCCACGCGAAATTACACCCACGCGCAGTCCGCGCTGGCGCAGGTGCTGGACCAGGGCCATCACCACCGGCGTCTTGCCGGCGCCCCCGGCCACCACATTGCCCACCACCATCACGGGCACGTCAAGGCGCCGCGCCGTCAGCCAACCCAGGCGGTAGAGCAGGCGGCGGCCTGCAAAGAGGGTCCGGTAAATCAGGCTGAGTGGCCAGAGCAAGCATGCCAAAGTGCGCTGGACGTCTGGGTGGCAAAGGTAATTTGGGTCAGGCCAGCGCGGCGTGCAGCCTCCATCACACTGATGACAGACTGATGGCGGGCGCTAGCATCGGCAGAAATAAGCAGCACGGTCTCGCGCCCGGCGTTGGCACCGTCGGTGAGAGCCCGCGCCAGCGTTTCCACACTCCGCCCGGCCACCGGCACCTTGTTCACGGTATAGGCGCCATCGGCGGTCACGCCCACCAAAACCTCTTTGGCACGGTCACGCGGTGCGTCGGCATCGGCAACAGGCAGGGTCAATTGCAGTTCAGTGAACTTGCTGTAGGTGGTAGAAAGCATCAAGAAAATCAGCACGACCAGCAGCACATCGATGAACGGAATCAGGTTGATTTCTGGCTCATCACGGGAGCGTTGTCGGAAATTCATGGCCTACGATCCGTCAGCGCCGTAATTGGTTAAGTTGGCGTACCAAGCGCTCGGACGCCAGTTCCAGCGTCAGCAGGAAGCCATCGACCCGCGCTCTGAAATACCGCCAGAAAATAAGCGAAGGAATGGCGACGATCAGCCCGAAAGCTGTGTTGTACAGGGCAATCGATATGCCGTGTGCCAGTTGCGCCGGGTTGCCGCCCGTTGCGCCACCAGTAGGGGTCTGCGCGCCAAAAATCTCGATCATGCCAACCACCGTGCCGAACAGACCCATCAATGGCGCGGCGGAGGCGATGGTGGCCAAGGCGCTCAAGTAGCGCTCCAAGCGGTGGGCCACCAGCCGACCGGTACCTTCCATGGCAGCGCGCAGGTCCTGCTCGCTGCAGCGCGGGTTGCTGTTGAGGGCGCGCAGGCCGCTGGCCAGTACCTCACCCAGTGCCGATGTTTGCTCGAGATGGTTCACCACGTCGGGCGGCGGGACCGAGGTCCGGGTGACACTCAGCACCTCAGCCAACAAGCGCGGCGGTGCAATTTTGATTGTCTGCAGGCTGATGAAACGCTCAATCACCAGTGCCAGGGCCAGCACGGAACAGGCGAGCAGCGGCCATATCGGCCAGCCAGCAGCTTGTATGATGGAAAACAATAGGACTCCCGGTTCGATGAAATGCGCTTGAATTATGGACCATCAACTTCAGACGATCTGCCGTGCCAGCCAGCCTTCCTATGTGTGACGGGCCTGTACGGTCATGAGCGCCAGCACGGCTGAGGGCGGTCAGTTGGGCGTGATCGGTCGAGTCTGGGAGGTTGGCGCACTCTGCCACGCCATCGGCGATGCACTGGAGGCCCGTTTCAATCCGGTCACCGTCCGTGGCGAGATATCGGGTTTCTCACGCGCCACCAGTGGCCATTGCTATTTTTCGCTCAAGGACACCAGCGGCCAGCTCAGGTGTGCGATGTTCCGCCGTGCGGCAGGACTGCTGACTTTTTCGCCACGTGACGGCGAGCTCGTTGAGCTACGGGGCCGACTCGGTGTCTATGAGCCGCGCGGGGAACTGCAGTTGGTGGTGGAGAGCATGAGCCGGGCCGGGCAGGGCGCCTGGTACGAGCAGTTTCTTAAATTGCGTGTAAGGCTCGAGGCGGAAGGTCTTTTTGATGCTGGCCGTAAACGCCCGCTGCCCCTGATGCCGCGCGGCATTGGCGTTGTGACCTCTTTGGGCGCGGCCGCCCTGCATGACGTGGTCAGCGCCCTGCAGCGGCGTGTTCCGCACATTCCCGTGGTGGTGGCGCCGGCCTCTGTGCAGGGAGCCAGTGCACCAGCGGAGCTGATGGCCGCGCTCAATAGCTTATACCGGCTAACCGAGACCGGGCGCGGCACAAGCCCAGTTTTGTCAGCCCACACAGGAGTTGGGCCCACGCCTTTGGTAGATGTCATTTTGCTGGTGCGCGGTGGGGGATCGATTGAGGATTTGTGGTCGTTCAACGATGAGCAGCTGGCGCGCACTATCAGTCGCAGTCCGGTGCCGGTGGTCAGCGGCGTTGGTCACGAGACTGATTTCAGCATTGCTGACTTTGTGGCTGATCTGCGAGCCACCACCCCGACAGCTGCTGCTGAACTTGTGGCGCAGCCGCGCGAGGTCTGGCAGGGCGCGCTGACTATTCTTGAGCGCCGGTTGCAGGCGGCTGCCTTTCGTCGGCTCGACGTGCAGGCCCAGCGACTTGACCTGACTGCCGGCCGTCTCGGCCGGCCCTCCGCTCTGGCGGCCAGCCAACGCCTTAGGCTGGCCTCAGCCGGGCAGCGGCTGCAGGTCTTTTCCATGCATTTTTTGCGGCGGAAGCAACAAACGCTTGATACGGTGCAGGCACGATTGCCCGAGGCGGTGCGCCGGCGCTTTGACCGGCAACAGGACCGGCTGGAACGCGCCAAACTTCGCCTCGTGTTGCTCGATCCATCGCTGGTGTTGAGACGCGGCTACGCCTGGCTGGCCGACACACACGGCAGAACACTGACCAGCGTACGGCAGATCGCGGTGGGCCAGACCGTGCGCGCCACACTTGCAGACGGCGAGGTTGATTTGAACGTGTCTAACTTGCCTTGAACAAAGTTTCTACAATCGTCAACTGTTACAACCCACTTCACGAGGACCCCATGGAACACACACTACCCACCCTGCCTTATGCCATCGACGCCCTGGCACCCCACTACTCCCGCGAAACCCTGGAGTTCCACCACGGTAAACATCACAACGCTTATGTGGTGAACCTGAACAACCTGCAAAAAGGTACCGACTTCGAAAACATGGCGCTGGAAGACATCATCAAGAAGTCCAGCGGCGGCGTTTATAACAACTCGGCTCAAATCTGGAACCACACATTTTTTTGGAATTGCATGAAGCCCAATGGCGGCGGCGAACCCGGCGGCGCCTTGGCAGCAGCCATCAATGCCAAGTGGGGCTCTTATGCCGCCTTTCGCGAAGCCTTCGTCAAGTCGGCGGTCGGTAACTTTGGCTCGGGTTGGACCTGGCTGGTTAAAAAGTCTGACGGCTCTGTTGACATTGTGAACATGGGCGCCGCAGGGACACCTCTGACCACCGCTGATAAAGCCCTGCTGACGGTTGATGTCTGGGAGCACGCCTATTACATCGATTACCGCAATATGCGCCCTAAATTTGTCGAGACCTACCTTGACAAGCTGGTGAACTGGGGTTTTGCCGAAGCCAACTTCGCCTGAGCGTCGCAAGAGCCATGAAAAACCGCCCTGAGGGGCGGTTTTTTTTAACAATTTTGGTCTCTAGCCCTTGCTAGATATAAGGTTCTTGCTATTTAAAATATAGCACTACCGATTGTCAAAGGGTTTGCCGCCCAGTTTGAATCCCGCCTTGATGCCCTTCTTGGCAAACCAGCCCTGATTCATCTCCAGCACATAGCGCACGGGCTGAGCGGAGCAATGGGAATCCGTGGTTTGTGGCTTCATGTCTGCCAAGTTGACAATGGTGCCATCGTCAGCGACAAACGCTGCTGTCAGCGGCAGCAGGGTGTTTTTCATCCAGAAGCATTGGGGACTGGCTTGCTCAAACACAAACAACATGCCCTCAGCCGCCGGCATCTCGCGGCGGAACATCAGGCCGGTTGAGCGTTGCTCTGGCGTTGCAGCCACTTGAGCGTCAATAAGGTGCATGCCCGCCGACAGCTTGGAGCGCGGCAAGTCCATTTGCGGCGCGGTCTGCGCATGGCTGAGCTGGCCCGACAGGGCAGCCAAGCTGATTAGTCCGATGGCGATTGGGTTCATGGGTAGATTTTGCCCCAAGGGCAGGCCAGACAAAAAAAAGCCCGCTGCTGCGGGCTTTTTCTGATCAGTCAAGAATTACTTCTTGGCTTCTTCTTTTTTGGCAGCAGGCTTGGCTTCAGCCTTGGCTTTTTTGGCGGCTTCTTTGTCTTCTTTGGCTTTCTTGGCGGCAGCGGCCTTTTCTTCTTTGGCTTTCTTGGCGGCAGCGGCCTTTTCTTCCTTGGCTTTCTTGGCGGCAGCGGCCTTTTCTTCCTTGGCATCTACCTTGGCTTCAGCTTTGGCAGGTGCAGCTGCGGCGGGGGCAGCGGCTGCAGCAGGAGCAGCGGTCGAGGCGGCAGCCTTGGCTGGGGCAGCCGTCTGGGCTGAGGCAGCAGCGACGAAGAGACCAGCGATCAGGGCAGCGATAAGTTTGTTCATTTTCAATTTCCTAGGGACAGCGTTATTGGGAGGACTCCTCCCATATATTGGAAGGTATAACCACAACGGCCTGCTCCCAAGAAGGGTTGACACAAAGTGGCAATTTTTTGCGTCAACGGGCCTTGCCAGCATACGGTCGGCAACTGTTGGGTCCGCTGGATAGAATGGGTACATGGCCACAAAATCCCCCCAAATTCCCCCGCGCGGGCCGAATTCAGAGCCTGAGCACGACAGCAGCGGCGCCGTCGTGATGGAGCGGCGTACTCTGAAGGCGAAGCCGCCGCAGATGTACCAGGTGCTGATGCTTAATGATGACTACACCCCCATGGAGTTTGTGGTGGTGGTGATTCAGGAGTTTTTTGGCAAGGATCTGGAGACCGCGACCCAGATCATGCTCAAGATCCACCTGGACGGCAAGGCCGTCTGTGGCGTTTACTCACGCGATGTGGCGGCTACCAAGGTCGATCAGGTGCTCGATGCCGCAGCCAAGGCCGGGCATCCTCTCAAATGTCTGAGCGAGCCTGTTGATTTCTAAGGAAATGGGATCACCTAAACCCAACTGATCCTTAAATCGGATTACAGTCAAACCTCATAGCACGGCGTTAAAGGAAATTACATGATTGCCCAGGAATTGGAAGTCAGCCTCCACATGGCATTTGTCGAGGC
>RFWA01000176.1 GCA_009922295.1 Betaproteobacteria bacterium | reverse complement strand
TGGGCGATGTCATTGCTCTGCTTGTCGTAGGCCACCAGCACGGCGCAGCCCTTGTAGTCGATGCCGTAGTCGGTGTTGTCGTAGCCAATGCGCTTGATGGTGTCGCGCGCCACCTGGATGTAATCGACATGGGCGTTGGTGGTGATTTCACCGGCCAGCACCACCAGACCGGTGTTGCACAGAGTTTCAGCAGCGACCCGTGATTTGGGGTCTTGCTTGAAAATTGCGTCGAGGATGGCGTCCGACACTTGGTCGGCTACTTTGTCGGGGTGGCCTTCAGAGACGGACTCGGAGGTGAAGAGAAAATCATTAGCCATGGTTAAAAGCTCCAGGTTCAAGGTTGCAACAAATCAAGAGTCCAAGATTCGCGTTGCTTGAGCTGAGGGGCTTTCCGCGAACGCTTTAGCAGATTTGCCAATAAATTGACAAGGCACAATGGCTGCTCTTGGGAGCCAAGCCCGTGTGGGTGTCGCCCTGCAAGTAGTTCCATAACTCAGCGACGCCCCTAGTTTATCCGACGGATGCAGCGATTTTTCAAAATTTTCTCCCGCCTGCCTTTGGGCCTGGCGCAGGCCTTGGGCGGGCTGCTGGGCTGGTGCGTGTTTGTCGCGTCTTCCACTTATCGCCATCGGTTTTTGGTGCAGGCGCGGCAAGCCGGGCTGAGCGCCGCCCAGTGGCGCCCGGCAGTTGCCGCGGCCGGCCAGCTGGTGGCAGAGCTGCCGCGCCTGTGGCTTGGCGCGCCCGTGCCGGTGCAGTGGGTTGGGCAGGCCCATGTGGAGGCGGCCCTGTTGGCGGGGCGCGGCGTCGTGTTTTTAACCCCGCATCTGGGCTGTTTTGAGATCGCCGCCCAGGCCTATGCGGACCGTTTTGGTGCTGCGCGGCCGATGACAGTGCTATTTCGCCCGCCGCGCCAACCCTGGCTGCGCGAATGGGTTAACCGCGCTCGGTCCCGGCCCGGTCTGCTGACTGCCGCTACCTCGCAGGCAGGTGTGCGCCAGCTCTTGCGGGCCCTCAAGCAGGGCCATTGCGTGGGTCTGTTGCCCGACCAAGTGCCGCCCGAGGGGCAGGGCCAGTGGCTACCGTTTTTGGGTCGCCGGGCCTACACCATGACGCTGGCGGCGCGACTGGCCCATCAAACCGGCGCCTGCGTGCTGATGGCCTGGGGTGAGCGGCTGGCTGGCGGACGCGGGTTTCGCGTGCATGTGCAGCCCCTGCCAGGGCCCTTGGCTGCCGACACCGTGCAAGCGACAACACAGATCAATCAGGCACTCGGCGCCTTGATTCTGAGCTGTCCGGGCCAGTATTTGTGGGGCTATGCGCGCTACAAGCAGCCGCGTCAGGCCGCCTGAGCGTGGAACACACCGCATGATGAACCGACTCGGTCTCGCCATGATGCAGGGCCTGGCACGGCTGCCCCTGGCCTGGCTGCGCGGGCTGGGCTGGCTGTTGGGGCTGTTTTTATACGCCGTTGCGGCGCCGCGGCGCCGGGTTGCCCGCGTCAACTTGGGGCTGTGCTTCCCCGACCTGTCGCCATCTTCGCTTCGGGCCCTGACGCGCCGCAGTTTTGTACGATTTGCCCAAGCCTGGCTGGACCGGGCCTGGCTTTGGCATGGCGCGCCCGCTCTGGTGCGCCAGCGACAGGTTTTAACGGGCGATCTTGAGCAGTTCGCCGGCACGTCACCACTGGTGATTTTTGCCCCGCATTTTGTGGGGCTCGACGCCGGCTGGACCGCGCTCACCCAGCAGTTGCCGCGCCCTTTCACCACCATCTATACGCGCGCAGCCCAGCCCGGGCTGGACGCCTGGATGCAGGCCGGCCGGCAGCGTTTCGGCGACCCTCGTTTGTTTGCCCGCATCGACGCCGCCAAGCCGGTGCTGACGGCGTTGCGAGCCGGCGAGCCCTTGTATTTGCTGCCGGACATGAACTTTGATGTGATTGACTCGGTGTTTGTGCCGTTTTTCGGTGTGCCGGCCGCGACCCTGCCTTCGCTGTCGCGTTTTGCCCGACTGGGCCGCGCCCGCGTGGTGCCGGTGCTGACCCGCATGACGGCCGGTGGTTATGAGGTGAAGGTGCTACCGGCCTGGACGGATTTTCCAACTGACGATCTGGTGGCCGACACCGCTCTGATGAACGAGCGGCTGGCCGGCTACATCACCGCCATGCCCGACCAGTACTACTGGGTTCACAAACGCTTCAAAGACCGCCCGCCGGGCATGCCGCCGGTTTATTGAGCGGCTGGGCGAATTGTGTTTTGGCGCTTGGTGTATGCGGGGACGGCGCGCCTGATTCCGTTCGTGTCCTCCGCCCTGCGGGGTCCCCCTTGACCTCGCTGCATCAGGCACGCCATCCCCTCCATGCTTGGGTAAGACGAAATACCAGAGCTCCGTAGGGCACGTGCGTCTGGAGGACACGAGCGCAGTCGCTCAGCCCGGCGCCACCTTGACCCGCAGACCAAAACCGGCCTAAACCCTTGCTGACATTAACTCTTTAGCTATTTATTCAATAGCAAATCAAATAATGACTAGGACTCGGGGGCAGGCGCCGCGTGGACTGTTACCGTGGCTGGATGCGCCCATTGCCAGAGCAGGCTAGAGACCTCATCGATGCCCTGGCGCTTGGTGGCAGAAAAAAGGCGCACCTCGCCGCCGCCGGCCTGCAGCTTCATGATGGACAGTGCCTTGGATTGCTCGGCGCGCGTCAGCTTGTCAGCCTTGGTCAGCACGACCAGGAATTTCAGTCCCTCTTCCACGCGCGGCCGCACGACATCGAGCAAGATCTCGTCGAGCTCGGTCAGACCGTGGCGTGGATCACACATCAGCACGATGGCGCTCAGGTTCTCGCGTGTCACCAGGTAGTTGGCCATCACCTGCTGCCAGCGGATCTTGTCCTGCTTGGGCACGGCGGCGTAGCCATAGCCCGGCAGGTCGGCCAGAACCGCGTCAGTCATGCCCTGTTTACCCAAAGAAAACAGGTTGATGTGTTGCGTCCGCCCTGGCTTTTTGGAGGCAAAGGCCAGTTGCTTTTGCTGCGTCAAGGTGTTGATGCAGGTGGACTTGCCGGCGTTGGATCGCCCCACAAAGGCAATCTCGGGCACGCTGAGAGCCGGCAAGAAATGCAACTGAGGTGCGGTCGTCAGGAACTTGGCGGTGTGCAGCCAGCCAGAAGCCACCAGGGCGGCAGCAGCAGCAGGGGTGTTTGGGGCAGAAGCGGCGCTGCGCGCGGGTGGTTTTGTGTGGATAGTCATTCAGTCGAGGGGTTAACCCAAGACCGCATTGTAGAATCACGTTGTTCCGCTTACCTGATACGACACTCACCATGAAGCTGCTTGCCTCCCTCTTGATCACTGCCGCTCTGGCGGCGTCTGCCGTCTCTGTTTATGCCCAAGAGGCCGTACCGAAAGCAGTCGCGGCCAAGCCGGATATGGCCAAGGGTGAGGCCAGTTACACAGCGGTGTGCGCCGCCTGCCACGGTGCCGATGGCAACTCTGGCACGCCGGCCAACCCTAAACTGGCCCAGCAGCACCCGGAGTACCTGATCAAGCAGTTGCAGGAGTTCAAAAGTGGCAAGCGTGCCAATGCTGTCATGTCTGGCATGGCCGCTACCCTGTCGGGCGACGATATGAAAAACATCGCCTATTGGTTGAGCAGCAAGACAGCCAAGCCCGGTTTCGCCAAAGACAAAGAGCTGGTGGCTCTGGGCGAACGCATCTACCGTGGTGGCATTGCCGACCGTCAAATTGCGGCCTGCGCCGGCTGCCACAGCCCTAACGGCGCTGGAATTCCCGCCCAATACCCTCGCATGAGCGGCCAGCATGCAGATTACACGGTGGCTCAGCTCACTGGCTTTCGCGATGGCATCCGCAAGAACGCCTTGCAGATGACCCAGGTGGCCGCCAAGCTCAACGACCGCGAAATCAAGGCCGTTTCGGACTACATCGCCGGCTTGCGTTAACGCATGAGGCTGGTCTGCCTTTTGGCATACGCCATTCCTCCAGCCTAGCGCCCGTCGGTCACCTTTTGCACAGAGGATGGCACCATGTTGATCAAGACTGACGACAGCGGCTTTCACCAC
Source organism: Betaproteobacteria bacterium (assembly GCA_009922295.1). Classification (GTDB taxonomy): domain Bacteria; phylum Pseudomonadota; class Gammaproteobacteria; order Burkholderiales; family Burkholderiaceae_C; genus Rhodoferax. The sequence goes on along the minus strand of RFWA01000176.1, from coordinate 1,527 downwards.
TCGGTGAGCAGCGAAATCACGCCCCAGACGGCGTACCACAAGCGGCGCCAGTTACTGCAATTGCTGGCCACCGGCTCGGCGGGTGCGGTCATGGCGGCCTGGGCCGGCCGTGATGCCTGGGCCCAGGGTGCCGGGGTGGCACGTCCTGGAAAACTGGCGGCCTTGCCCGGCGCCAAGTCTGCAGTGGCCGGCGCCATCACCATGGACAAGCTGACTGACTACAAAGACGCCAGCACTTACAACAACTTCTACGAATTCGGCACCGACAAGGCCGACCCGGCCAAAAACGCCCACACCCTCAAGACCAGCCCCTGGACGGTGGAAGTGGAAGGCCTGGTCAAGAAGCCGGCCAAGTACACGCTGGAAGACCTGATCAAGCTCAGCGCCCAAGAAGAGCGCGTTTACCGCCTGCGCTGCGTCGAAGGTTGGTCGATGGTGATTCCTTGGGTTGGCTATTCGATGAGCCAGCTGATCAAAAAGGTGGAGCCGCTGGGCAGCGCCAAATACGTCGAGTTTGTGACCCAAGCCGACCCCAAGACCATGCCCTTTGTCGGCTCCAGCGTGCTGGACTGGCCCTATGTGGAGGCGCTGCGCCTGGACGAGGCCATGCACCCGCTCACGCTGCTGAGTTTTGGCATGTACGGCGAGGTACTGCCCAACCAGAGCGGCGCGCCTGTGCGGCTGGTGGTGCCCTGGAAGTACGGCTTCAAGAGCGGCAAGAGCCTGGTCAAGATCCGCTTCACCGACAAGCAGCCTGACACCGCTTGGAACAAGGCTGCCGCCAATGAGTACGGCTTTTACTCCAACGTCAACCCGGATGTAGACCACCCGCGCTGGAGCCAGGCCACCGAGCGCCGCATTGGTGAGGACGGCCTGTTTGCCAAGAAGCGCAAAACGCTGATGTTCAACGGCTATGAAGCCCAGGTGGGCCAGCTCTACGCCGGCATGGACCTTAAAAAGAACTTTTGATGCGAGGCACGCTGGGTCGCTGGCTGCTGAACCCGGCGGCCAAGCCGCTGGTGTGGGTGCTTTGCCTGCTGCCGCTGGCTTGGCTCATTTATGGTGCCGCCAGCAACAACCTGGGCGCCAACCCAGCAGAGGCCTTGGTGCGCGCCACTGGCGACTGGGCCCTGCGGTTTCTGTGCGTCGTGCTGGCGGTGACGCCGCTTCGCGTGCTCGCCGGCCTGCCGACGTTGGCGCGCTTTCGGCGGCTGCTGGGTCTGTTTATGTACGCCTACCTGTGGCTGCACTTGCTGAGCTACGCCTGGTTCGACATGGGCCTGGAGTTGGCTGACATCGCCCGTGATATTGCCAAGCGGCCGTTCATTTTGGTTGGCTTTAGCGCGTTTGTGCTGCTCACGCCGCTGGCGATGACGTCATTCAATCGGGCCATCAAGTCCCTGGGCGCGCGGCGCTGGCAGTTGTTGCACCGAGCCGTTTATGCGGTGGCGGGTTTGGCGATACTGCATTTTTTCTGGATGCGCGCCGGCAAGAACAATTTTGCGGAAGTGTTTGTTTACGCGGCCA
>RFWA01000175.1 GCA_009922295.1 Betaproteobacteria bacterium | reverse complement strand
AGTTTTCTGAACAGCCACTACGTGGGCCTGGCGCTGGAGCAGGTGCGTGAGCGCCTGCAGCACGAGGTGGAAAGCCTGCGCTCTGAAATCGCCAGCCTGATGCAGGCGGCGGTGGCGGTTAGCAGCGAGGCCATCACCGAGACTGGCGACGATGTGGTGATCTCGGGCGAGCGCAACCTGCTGGCCGTGTCCGATTTTTCGCACGACATGGGCCACCTGCGCCGCGCCTTTGACCTTTTTGAGCAAAAAACCCAGCTCATGCGCCTGCTGGACGTGGCCGGCCGCGCCGAAGGCGTGCGCATTTACATCGGCGGCGAGAGCCAGGTGGTGCCGTTTGAAGAGCTGTCGGTGGTGAGCGCCCCCTATGAGGTGGACGGCCAGGTGGTCGGCACCCTGGGCGTGATCGGCCCCACCCGCATGGCCTATGACCGCATGATCCAGATCGTGGACATCACCTCGCGCCTGGTCAGCAACGCGCTGAGCCACCACAAGTAGCCCCGTACAATCGTCGGCAGGTTGGGGCGTTAGCTCAGTTGGTTAGAGCAGAGGACTCATAATCCTTTGGTCGAGTGTTCAAGTCACTCACGCCCTACCACTCATATGGGCCGGCCAGCCGCTGAGCCACGCCGGCCGTTGCTCCTGAATGAATAGCTGAAACCTTAGGCGCCACAAGGCCTAGCGGCTGATTTGGCTTGTAAATTCATGGGTATCGGCGTGCGACGTGCAGCAGGTTGAAAACGGTCACGGTGGTGTCGGTTTGCGCAAACACCACGATGTAGTTGGGGTGGACCACCAACTCCAGTGTGCCGGCTTTGCGGCCCTTGCGGCGAGGGAAGTTCGGGTCCGCCAGGCTGTCCACCTGATCTTCAATGTGAAGTAGCAGTGCCAAGGCGGCATCTGGATTATCTTCCTCAATAAATTCGCCAACGGCGACCAGGTCGTCGCCATAGCGCTGGGTGCGGACAATCGTGAGCCAGGGGCTCATGCAGTTTTTTTGCCACTGAAGCGCGCCATGATTTCGGCGCGGCGGGCCGCCCATTCCTCGGGTGAGTAGGCGCGGTTGCTGCCGTCCTGGAGCCCGTCGATAGACGCTTGTACCTTGGCATCAAACCAGCGCCTGTGCTCTGCGGCGTCATGGGCCGCCTTGAGCGCAATGCTCCGGTCGGGGCGGGTGGTCTGCTCTAGTGCGCGGTCTTCCGGCCGCCACTGGCTGGCGTCCACATGGCATTCGTTCCAGCCAGTGCTGCGGAGCACTTGCAAGGCCTTGCGCGGATCGGCAAAGCGACGCGGCTGTTTGCGCGAGGTGACCAAAATGGCCTCGTCGCGCAGGGTTTGCACGCTGACGACAAAGGCCGCGCCATCACCGCGCAGGGTGATGCCGGTCACACCGCCGGCCAGTGTGGTGGCTTTGAGTTGCTCAAGGTTCAGGGTGTGCATGGTGGGCCTTTGCGGGTGGGAGTGGTCGAGCGGCGGTTGAAACGGTATTTTGTGCATTTTAACAATTAGGAGTCATGCAAACAATAGTTAGTTGACGACCAGGCCTCTCGGCTCAGCATGGCTTCCAGCGTTTTCAGGCCGCTGGCCCCAACGCACCAGCACATCGGGCAGGTTGTTTTTTGTGCGCTCTTTTTTTGATAGCAGACTATGCACGCCCCGCAAGGGCTGGAGGACGATTTTGTAACCCGACGGGTAGTCAAGCCAGCCGTGAACCGCCTGCCCTCAGGCTGCTGAAGGCCGCGCCAGCCGGCACGCGATGTCCATCACCCCGATGACCTCCACCTCGTCCTGCACCGACAAAGGCCATAGGCGGGCTGGGCCGATGCGCTTAGCCGAGGCGCTGACCGGCTCGGCTGGATCAGGCGCGGTAGAGTGGTCAAGTTGCTGCGCCGTGCCGTTGCTGCCATGTGGCGAACGCCAGCGGCCTGATGCCGAAACGTATGGTGTTGCCCGCATGCAGGGCGCGAAACTCTTGCAACACAAGTTCAATGAAATGGGCTTGGTCGGCCTCAGCCACGGTGGTGGGCAGTCGCGCCGCCACATTGGCAGCAGTCGCCGCTGCGTTGCTGTGGATGATGTCGCCCACCAGGTCGCTCAGGGCTTGCCGGTAGCGCAACCGAAAAATGTCCGGCGGTACAAGGTTCTGCTTGACCGCCGCATAGTGCTGGCATGAACGCTCATAGGCCCACACAAAGACGTCACGCAGCAGTTCGATGCGATTGAGTTCATACACGCCGATCATGGCGTCGATGTAGGCCTGTTGCGGGACGTCGATGAACGACAGGGGACACAGGTTGTGGCGGATGAAGGGTATGTTGGCCGCCAGCCGGGACACGCGTTTGTTCACGTCTTCGAAAGGCTGCAAGTAGGGCAAGTGCACCATCAGGAAAAATGCCTGTTCGAAGGGATCGTGAATCTCCGCCGCCATGTGGATCACGATGCCAAACAGTTCGTCCAGCCGCTGCGGCAGGGCAATGGGCAGGTAAACGCTGCCACTCACCTCTACCGCACGCCGGCGTATGCGGCCAACCGCTGCCGGATCAGCCATCAGGCCGTCTGACAAAAAGGCGTGCAGCGCGATGATGGTCTCGGGCGTCAATTGGGCGTGTGAGGGGTCAAGCACCAGGTATTCGATGGCTTGCCTGTGATTCAGGATCATCTGGGTTTCAAGCGCGTCCTTGCCCTCGGCAGCTTGGCCAAACTCAATCAGACGTGCTGTGTCCAAACGGCTGTAGGTGTTGCCCTCCAACTGAGAAGACGCCCACGACAGGTCGATCAGCAAGCGCTGAAGGATGTCGCGGGCAAAAGTACCCGCTGGCGTTGGCTCGTTAGGGGACCGCCCCAAGTCCAGCAATTGCTGGCGCAAACCCGGCGGCAGGTAGGCGCTGTGATTGGGGTGGTACTGCTCCAGAAACCCCAGCCTGTAGCCCACCGGCGCACGTAATGCACGCGGCAGTCGCACCTGCGCCTTGATGTCCTTGCCCTCGGGCGACATCGGCAGGTCGAGTTCGGCGATGACCGCAGTCGACACGTGCTCTGTTACGCGGTCAGCGGGCCAGGCAGGGTCCGTCGGTGGCGGATGAGCGTACCGTGCTGACCGGGCGCTGCCCCGCATTTGAATGCGTCCTTGTGCCGCCAGCAGGGCCAATCGGCGTTGCAATGTGCGGCGTGGCAAGCTGTTGGCCATGAGCTGAGCAATGGCTTCTGCGCCAATGCCCATCGGGTGAGCGGAGATCAGCTCAAACAGCCGATCCAGCTCGGACTGGGGGGTGACGCGTGGCATGGGCTTGGGTGCATGGTGTCAAGAGCCCTAGTATCGCGCCACTTTAAGTGACCTGATTGCTTTATTGCGACAAATATTTTGACGCAATTCAAAAATTACGTTAAATTCATGCCGCTCAACGGCCGCTCATCGCCCGCGTTGGCAGCGCTGCGGCGACTCGGTGTCCAGGTTGTCCAGGGGCGCGGCCTTGATGGGGTGGCTGGTGGCAAGTTGGTCAAAGGCCACCTTTTGTAGCGCTTTCACTTCTGGCACCGACAGGCCCAGCTCATAGCCCGAGCACTCATTGCCGCCCAGTGAACGTGGGTCTTGCAGGGTGAGGGCGCCAAACACCACCAGGCCTTTGAGGTAGTAGCCGGCGGTGCTGGCGTGGTAGTTGTCAAAGGTCCACAGGTTGAGCTTGCCCGCGTCCACGCCGTCCATGGGGTTTTTGTCGGCAATGCCGGTGTCCATGGCGCGAACCCAGGCTTCGCCCACCGGGATCACGCCCTTGATGACAGGGCTGGCCTTGGCGGCCAGGTCGTAGCCGGCGCGCACGTCGTTGGCCATGTCGCCGATGGTCTTGCCAAACCAGGCACCCTTGGGGCCGTAGGTGAGATCGGCCCGTGGGAAGGTGGCCTCCAGCCGCAGGTCGGCCTTGGGGTTGCGCGACTGCAGGGCTGTCGCGAGTTGTTTGGCGGTTTCCACCAGCTTGGTGGCATCGCCAGGTTTTTGGGCATCCAGCGTGCTGAAACCGTGCGCGACCACGATGTCCCAGGGCTGCTGGTTGATCACGCTCAGCTTATTGGCCAGGTGCCAGTCAATACCGGTGCCACCCCGGGTTTCAATGGCCACGTCATAGTCCAGCCCGACCTGCTGAGTGAAAGACTTAAACAGGGCCGGCACGCCCCCTTGCCCCTCCTGATTCAGGTCACGAATGGTCTCAGACCGGTAAAAGCGCATGGCCGAGCCATACCCGAAGGTGAAGCTGTTGCCTATGAACAGCACGCTGGTGGCGGCCTGCGCGGCGGCAGGAGCCATGGCCAGTGGCAGGGACAGGACAAGGGCGGCAAGGGTGGTTTGAAACTTCATGGGGAACAGCTTTGGAGTAAAAGGACCCATGTTATCGCCAAGCCCGGTTTTTGGGCAGCCGTGGTTACCCTGTACCGGCTTCCCCGGCCTGCGCTGCGGACGTCTTCAGTGTTCGGCCTTGTGCCCGATTTTTTCTGAAAGCGCGAACAGCACGCCGGTCACCACGAAGGTGAGGTGCAGGCCCACCATCCAGCCCAGTTCCTGCTGGCTCCAGTGCTTCAAGTTCAAAAAGGCGCCAAGCAGGTTGATACCCGACAAGGCCACGATGGAGCCGATCAGCTTGAGCTTGAGCCCTGCAAAGTCCACGTCGCCCATCCAGCGGGGGCGGTCAGGGCTGCCCTGGGCCACACCAATGAGGGATACAAAGTTTTCGTAACCGCTGAAGATCACCAAAATCAGCAGGTTGCCCAGCAGGGTTTTGTCGATCAGGCCCAGGATGCCAAGCAAGGTGTCGGTCTCAGACATGCCAACAATCCCGGTGCTGAAATGCACAAACTCCTGCATGAACTTGAAGGCCAGCAGCACAAGCGCCAGCACCAAGCCAATGTAGAAGGGCGCCAGAATCCAACGGCTCGCAAAAATCAACTTCTCAACAAACTCCTCAATCCTCTTGATCAAGTTGCGGTCATCTTTTTCCATGGGGGTCCTGCTGGTGTTTATTCGATGGGGAACTGGGTTGGCCCCCTGCTGAAACAGTGTAGCAAGCCTGTGTGACCCAGAATGGCTGAAGCGACTGCAGCAGGTAGGATGGGGGATGGACTTAACTCAAAATCTGTCAACCCTAGGGCTGGAGCTGCCTTCAGCGTCTTATCTGCTTGGCTCCGTCCTGTTTGGGTTGCTTGGATACGCCGCTTTTCGTTTTGGACGCAAACAGGGTCGCACTGCGTTGATCTGGGGTGGCTTGGTGTTGATGCTCTACCCCTATGTTGTTTCGGGCACTTGGCAGCTCTGGCTGATGGGCGTGGTGCTGTGCGCGGTCATGTTTGCAGCCGACAAGTGGCTCGTTGGCCGATAGCGGCCACCGGCGTCAGCCCGGCGCCCGCAAGCGCTGGTAACTGAGCACGCGGCCCTGGCGGTCCACGCGAGCTAGAACCATTTCACCCGATGCCACGTTTTCGCCCACGATGTCGAGGATGTTCACGTGATGCGTCACCATGACCACGGGCTTGCCCTTCTGGCCATCCAATGTCCTCGCCACGACTTCGTGCCAAGCAGCAGTGGTGGCTGCCGCCAGTTGCGGATCGTTAAAGAACGAAGCCAACGCCGGTTCGATCGTGGCCTGCCCCAGATC
>RFWA01000174.1 GCA_009922295.1 Betaproteobacteria bacterium | reverse complement strand
TGCATGCTGGGTTATTGCATCATTCGCCAGTTGCGCCACCGACTACTGTTTATTGGGGCCGTGTTTGCCTTGGGGCTGGCAGCCACGGCGCTGTCAGCTGCGCTGAGCTACGGGCCCCAGCACAGCTGGGCCTGGTTTGGCGCGCCGGTGCGTGCGGGCATGGTGGGGGCGCTGTTGCTGGCGGCGGCCCTGCTTTGGCTGCCACCACGCGCCAGTGCGGCGCTGTTGTTGCTGGCCTTGGGTGTGTACCTGAGCCTGCTTAACCAGGCGCCCACCAGCCCCTATTTTGCGCAGACCCTGGCCGCCTGGGAGCAGGGACGCTTTATCCGGTTCAATGGCATCGCCCAATGGCTGGGGTGGCTCTGGCCCTATGCCGCGCTCGCTTATGTGCTGGCCCGGGTCTGGGGGCGGGAGCAGAAAAACTAGAATCAGGCCATGACCGATCCCACCGACGCACCTTCTGGCTCTTATTACCAGCGCCACATCTTTTTTTGCCTCAACGAACGAAAAAATGGCGAGGGCTGTTGTGCCCAGCATCAGGCCCAGCAGGCGTTTGACCACTGCAAGGTGCTGGTCAAGTCGGCCGGGCTGTCCGGGCCCGGCCAGGTCCGGGTCAACAAGGCCGGCTGTTTGGACCGCTGCGCCGGCGGACCGGTGGCCGTGGTGTACCCTGAGGCAGTCTGGTACAGCTACGTGGACAAGCAAGACATCGAGGAGATTGTGGAGTCTCACCTCAAGAAAGGGCAGGTGGTCGAGCGGCTGCTTACCCCCGCCCACCTCGGGCGTTAAGCTGTTTCAGGCCCCAGGCCCCGTCAGCCGGTTGTTTGTTGCTACTTATTTTGTAGCGTCTCAGGTATTTTTTCTTGTCTTACCACGGGTCCGCGCTGCGGGCCCTCTAGCCCATTAGCCCATGAAAAAACGCTTCCTTGCCCTGTTTGCCGCCCTATGCCTGCAGGCAGCAGCCCAAATGCCGCAGCCGCCGGAAATCGCCGCCCGCAGCTACCTGCTCTTAGATATCACCGCCAACCAGTTGCTGGCGCAAAAAGACATCGACTCGCCCGTGGAGCCGGCCTCGCTCACCAAATTGATGACCGCCTACCTGGTGTTTGATGCCCTGCGCAGCAAGAAAATTGACCTCAAACAGACCATGCCGGTGAGTGAGCGCGCCTGGAAGATGCCGGGCTCTCGCATGTTCATCGACCCAAAGATGAAGGTGCCGGTTGAGGACTTGATCAAAGGGATGATCGTCCAGAGTGGCAACGATGCCACCATGGCCCTGGCTGAGGGTGTTGGCGGCAGCTTGGAGAGGTTTGTCCAGCTGATGAACCAGCAGGCACGCGAGTTGGGCATGAAAGCCACGGTGTATAAAAACCCTGAAGGCCTGACCGAAGCCGGTCACCTCACGACTGCGCGTGACCTTAGTTTGCTCGCCGCGCGCCTGATGCAAGACTTCCCGGAATACGTCCCCTACTACGCCATCAAAAAATACCGCTACGAGGGCACACCGGCCGCCAACGACAGCAACCGTAACCTGTTGCTTTTTCGCGACCCATCGATCGATGGCCTGAAGACCGGTCATACCGACGCCGCGGGCTATTGCCTGATTGCCACGGCTCATCGGGATTTCCCTGGCTTGGTGACTACTGGGGCAGTTGCCGGCTCGCCGGCGGCCACCGGCAGCCGGCGTCTGCTCTCCATCGTGCTTGGCGCCGCCAGCGAAAACGCTCGCGCCAACGAGTCGCAGAAACTCTTGAACTGGGGTTACACGGCCTTCGAGGCCGTCAAGTTGTTTGACGCCAATCAGGCTGTGGTGTCAGCGCCGGTATGGAAAGGGCGCGATGCAGTGGTCAAATTGGGTCGGCCGCAATCCATTGTGGTGGCCGTGCCGGCTGGTACCGCCGCCAAGCTCAAGACCCAGGTGCTGCGCTCGGACCCGTTGGTGGCCCCCTTTACCAAAGGCCAGCCGGTAGCAATGCTCAAAGTGACCAGCAACGATCAGCCGCTGCTTGACATCCAACTGCTGGCCCTGGAGGCGGTAGAGCAGGCCGGTGTGATCGGCCGAGCCTGGGACGCACTGCGCTTGTGGATCAAGTGAACGACGGCCTTGGGTGTGATTTCAATTGCGGTTGAATGCTTGACCTGCTATAGTTGAAAGCTTTTCGGAATTTCCGAAGGGTTTCACGTTTTCGTTTATCCGAGTGTTTATTAGACAAATAGTCACCAAACGTTGAGGGACGTTTTTCAATGCCAACCATTAATCAGCTAGTGCGTCAGGGGCGCGAGGTCGAAACGACCAAGTCCAAAAGCCCTGCGATGCAAAATTCTCCGCAGCGGCGCGGCGTGTGCACCCGTGTGTACACCACCACGCCCAAAAAACCAAACTCCGCCTTGCGTAAGGTTGCCAAAGTGCGCCTGACCAACGGGTTTGAAGTCATTTCCTACATCGGCGGCGAAGGCCACAACCTGCAGGAACACAGCGTGGTGCTGGTTCGTGGCGGTCGTGTCAAGGACTTGCCCGGTGTGCGTTACCACATCGTGCGTGGTTCGCTCGACTTGCAAGGCGTGAAAGACCGCAAGCAGTCGCGCTCCAAGTACGGTGCCAAGCGGCCAAAGGCCAAGTAAACCGGCGTCAGCCAGTTGCCAGAATCAATCGGTGTTGTTTCCCGCGTGGCGCGGTGATGCAACGTAGTGACCCGCTGTTGGGTCGAGTAAGTAAAAACCAAATGGTTTTTGCGGCGTCTACCAAGATGCCAACTGAAGCAAATAAGAGGTGAAAAAATGCCACGTCGTCGCGAAGTCCCTAAACGTGAAATCCTGCCGGATCCCAAGTTCGGCAATGTCGAGTTGTCCAAATTCATGAACGTGATCATGGAAGGCGGCAAAAAAGCGATCGCTGAACGCATCATTTATGGTGCGCTCGAGCAGATCGAGAAGAAAAACCCCGGAAAAGATCCCCTTGAAGCCTTTGTCATGGCGATTAACAACGTCAAGCCGATGGTTGAGGTGAAATCCCGCCGTGTTGGCGGCGCCAACTACCAAGTGCCGGTTGAAGTGCGTCCGGTTCGCCGGCTGGCTCTGTCAATGCGCTGGATCAAGGAAGCCGCACGCAAGCGCGGCGAAAAATCGATGGCGCTGCGCTTGGCCAACGAACTGATGGAAGCCACCGAAGGCCGTGGCGGTGCCATGAAGAAGCGTGACGAGGTTCACCGCATGGCTGAAGCCAACAAGGCCTTCTCGCACTTCCGTTTCTAAAACGGTATTGGCACGGGGCCCCAAAGGCGCCGTGCCGGCCAAGTGGCAAAGCCCATCCGGCTTGTTCACTTGGTAGATTGAACATATTGACCCAACCAGGATCCATCATGGCTCGCCATACTCCCATTGAGCGTTATCGCAACATCGGCATTTCCGCTCACATCGACGCCGGTAAAACTACCACGACCGAGCGCGTCCTTTTTTATACCGGCGTGAACCACAAGATTGGTGAAGTTCACGATGGCGCTGCCACCATGGACTGGATGGAGCAAGAGCAGGAGCGCGGCATCACGATCACGTCTGCTGCCACCACCTGCTTCTGGAAAGGCATGGACAAGTCCTTGCCCGAGCACCGCATCAACATCATTGACACCCCGGGCCACGTCGACTTTACCATTGAGGTGGAGCGTTCCATGCGCGTGCTGGACGGCGCTTGCATGGTGTACTGCGCTGTGGGCGGCGTGCAGCCCCAGTCGGAAACCGTGTGGCGTCAGGCCAACAAGTACAGGGTCCCACGTTTGGCCTTTGTGAACAAGATGGACCGTACCGGTGCCAACTTCTTCAAGGTCGTGGATCAGATGAAGCTGCGCCTCAAAGCCAACCCTGTGCCCATGGTGATCCCGATTGGCGCTGAAGAAAACTTCACCGGCGTGGTTGACCTGATCAAAATGAAAGCCATCATCTGGGACGAGGCTTCGCAAGGCATGCTGTTCGATTACCGCGAAATTCCGGCTGAATTGCTCGAACTTGCCGGCCAGTGGCGTGAAAAAATGGTCGAGGCTGCCGCCGAAGCCAATGAAGAGCTGATGAACAAGTACCTCGAAGAGGGCGACCTGTCCGAGGAAGAAATCAAGTTCGGCATCCGTACCCGCACCATCGCCAGCGAAATCCAACCCATGTATTGCGGCTCGGCGTTCAAGAACAAAGGCGTGCAGCGCATGCTGGACGCTGTGATTGAGTTCATGCCCTCCCCCGTTGACATTCCCCCGGTCAAGGGCATGGACGAGGACGAGAACCCGGTCACCCGCAAGGCGGATGACTCCGAGAAATTCTCGGCTCTGGCGTTCAAGTTGATGACCGACCCCTTTGTCGGCCAATTGACCTTCGTTCGTGTGTATTCCGGTGTGTTGACCAAAGGCGATAGCGTCTACAACCCGATCCGTGGCAAGAAAGAGCGGATCGGCCGTATCGTGCAAATGCACGCCAACAACCGTGAAGAAGTCAGCGAGATCCGCGCCGGTGACATTGCGGCCTGTATCGGCATGAAAGACGTGACCACCGGCGAAACCCTGTGTGATCCGTCGGCCATTGTTATGCTTGAGCGCATGGTGTTCCCTGAGCCTGTGATTACCCAGGCTGTTGAGCCCAAGACCAAGGTCGACCAGGAAAAAATGGGTATTGCCTTGCAGCGTCTTGCGCAGGAAGACCCTTCGTTCCGCGTCAAGACCGACGAAGAGTCGGGCCAGACCTTGATCGCCGGCATGGGTGAACTGCACCTTGAGATCATCGTGGATCGCATGAAGCGCGAATTCGGTGTGGAGGCCAACGTCGGTAAGCCCCAGGTGGCCTACCGTGAGACCATCCGCAAGACGATCGAAGACGCTGAAGGCAAGTTTGTGCGCCAGTCGGGCGGCAAGGGTCAGTATGGCCACGTGGTGCTGAAGATCGAGCCGAATGAACCCGGTAAGGGCATCATGTTCGTTGACGCCATCAAGGGCGGTGTTGTGCCGCGTGAGTACATCCCGGCGGTCGAAAAGGGCATTCACGAAGCCGTCACGCAGGGCGTGTTGGCCGGTTACCCAGTGGTTGACGTTAAAGTCACTCTGCACTTCGGCTCCTACCACGACGTCGACTCCAATGAGTTGGCGTTCAAGATGGCCGCTATTTTTGGCTTCAAGGAAGGTTGCCGTAAGGCCAGCCCAGTGATCCTGGAGCCCATGATGGCGGTTGAAGTCGAGACGCCCGAAGACTACGCCGGTAACGTGATGGGCGACCTGTCCTCACGCCGCGGCATGGTGCAGGGGATGGAAGACATGGTCGGCGGTGGCAAAGCCATTAAGGCTGAGGTGCCTCTGTCCGAAATGTTCGGCTATTCCACCACCTTGCGCTCGATGTCTCAAGGCCGGGCCACCTACACGATGGAATTCAAACACTACTCGGAAGCGCCGCGTAATGTGTCTGAAGCCATCATGGCGGCCAGAGCCAAGTAAATTCACCCTGTCTGCGACGGTGTGCCGCCCTGTTCCCGTGCGGGGCGAACCAGCAACATCGTGCAGACGTTAAACCTTTACACGGGCCAATGCTCTTTGGAGAACTGAAAAATGGGAAAAGAAAAATTTGCACGTACCAAGCCCCACGTCAACGTGGGCACGATCGGGCACGTTGACCACGGCAAGACCACCTTGAC
>RFWA01000173.1 GCA_009922295.1 Betaproteobacteria bacterium | reverse complement strand
CGGCCGTATCACTAATTACCGTAAAGTTACTCGTCGCCGCGCTCGTATTCCCAGCAGTATCGGTTGCCGGCCCTGGCCGCCGTCCACCCTGAGCTCACCGTTCACATCGAAACCCGCACCCGGCCCTTTTTGTTTGCCGACACCGCCTTTGACGCGGCGCTGTACGCCGGCACCGCCGAGCAGGTGACCAACTGGGCTGGCACCCGGGCAACCCGCCTGCTGACCGAAGACATGGTACCGGTGTGCAGCCCCGCATTGACCGCCGGTCTGGGGCAAACCGCGCCACTCACCCCCCAGGCACTTGCCGGGCTGCCGCTGCTCCAGCAAAGCACCCGCCCCACGGCCTGGCGCCAGTGGTTTGACGCAGCCGGCGTGGCAGCCCCCATGGCCCTGAGCGGGCCGCGCTACGAGCTGTTTTCCATGACGGCCGCCGCTGCCGCCCAGGGCCTGGGCCTGGCGCTGGTGCCGCGCCTGCTGGTCGAACCCGAACTGGCGCGCGGCGAACTGGTGGTGGCCTGCGACCAGGTGCTGCCGGGCGACCGGGCCTATTACTTGGTACAGCCAGAGCGAGCGGAGGAGCGACCGGCGCTGAGCGGGTTCAAGGCCTGGTTGCTTCGGGCGGCACGGGGCGCCGCCGTTGGGGGAACGCCTTCAGGCTAGCGCTCCCGGGGCAAGACGTAGCTTTCGAGAGTTGCCAGCAAGTCAGCCCCAGTGGCCGTTGACTTTGGCGTATGGGCGTAAATGTGCGCCGGGCGCTCTTTCCGATCGAACCAGATCGACCCCACCACCTTCTGCTGAGGCCGGGCGTCGGCCAGCCACACGATGGTGTCGGCCCCTTGGTAGTGCTGGCGTAGAACCGACTTCAGGGTGGCGCGAAAACGCGGCATGGAGCGCCCAACGGCAGCTGTATCGACCCAGCCCGGGTGCATGGTGTAGAACGACCTGCCGGTTCCGGCGTATTTCTGGCTCCAACAGCTGCTCAGCATGACCTGTGCACGCTTGGACAAACCATACGCACGCACCCCCAGGTAACCTTGGCCCGTGATGTTCAGGTCTTTCACCACCATGGCGTGGTTGTACATGCCACCAGAAGACACCTCGATCACCATGGCCTTGTCGGTCAATATGTTTCGCGCAAGCAGCTCACGTGTCAACAAATAGTGCCCCAGAATATTGGTGGCGAACGACGTCTCCAGGCCCTCTGCCGTCATGATCTGGTCGCGCTTCTGGATGCCCACGTTGTTAATCAGCACGTCAATCCGCGTGCCACCGGCTTCCAGTCGATCCAGCAAGGCCCAGATGTCGCTTTGCAATGACAGGTCCGCCACTTCCATGAGCAGCTTGCCCGGTCCCTGCACCGACGTCGCGAAGGCCTTGAGTTTGCCGCCGTCGCGCGCCACCGAGATCACGGTTGCGCCGCCAGCTATTCCTGAGCGGGCGGTCGACCCGCCGATGCCCTCGGAGCCCCCAGTGACGAGCCAAGTCTGCCCTTTGAAATCCCCCTTGATGCGCTGCCAGAATAGTCTCCGTGCATGGAAGCCGATCGCGCTGTAGCTAGGGGTAAAGCGGCAGTAGAAGCTGATGATTTTCTTGAGCGACGCGTTGGTCGGCTTGGTGGGAGCAGTAGCCATGCGGGATCTGCGCCTCAGTCTACTTTTTCGCCACGGGCGCGCAATAGCTGCTGACGGTCGTAGTACTCACGCCAGACCGAAATGAAAGCGCCATCGAACTCCATGATGCCGACCACCGGTAGCGTACGGCTAATACCGTCAACAATGATTTCATCCGTGCGTTCTGCGAAAACGGCGCCATTGATCACGCCAATACGGTGAATGTGCATACGGACCTGCTTGTTTGGCCGCTCCATCGTGACCATCCGCTCATAGAACACCTCGCGCCCGACCACCGGCTCCAGCATCATCGATTGCAGCACGCCATCAGGGGCCAGCAAATCAGCGCAGCGGCGCCACTGCTTGGCCTGCCAAGCGTCTTCCATCGCCCGGAATGTGGCGATCTTCTGTTCGTCGGTTAATTCGATGGTCATGGGTGAAAATGTTGGCAAACTGCCAGGCTAGAGTCAGAACACGATCATAGGCAGTGGACAAGCGCTGGCAAATGATTTCTCAAGTGGTTCTCAGCATATGGGAATTTTGGATTCCCGCCACGCCAATGGTTGCACTTCTCGCGTCAGTTCGGCCCCTAGTTCCTTACGGCGTTGTGCTGGCATACGCGAGTTGATGGCCGCAATACTGATGCCAGCGCTGCTGTTGCTCGAAAGACGGAAGGCACACCCGACACCACTGGTCTCATTGGTACGGAAATCCTGCGTTTCGGCGAAGCCGCAGGCACGTGCCGCCTTCACCATCTGTTTTAGGCGTGTCAGGTGCAGCCCTAGCGCTGCGTACTCGACGACATGCCGACCGTAGGTGATTGCCGTCTGTGTGTCGGGCAAGCTGGCCAGAACTGCCACCCCGACGGAGCTGAATCCAAGCAGGCGCCTCGAGCCTGGCTCAACCACAAAGGCCTTGATCGGGAAAGACCCCTCTTCTCGATGCAGGCAAAGGGCATGGTCACCGCTGCGTACGACCAGAAAAACAGTGTCGCCCGTACTGCGCGCGAGGCGCTTCATGACCGGCCGAAAGCGCTCAACCATCGGTACAAGTCCATCCGAGCCCATGCCCAGCTGCATGGCCTCCATATCGAGGCGGTACAGCTTGCCAAGCGACGAACGCTCCACAAAACCTTCTTCGACCAGGCAGGCCAGCAAACGGTGCGCGGTCGATCGGTCCTGCCCGCTTTCTGCGATGACCTCCTTAAGCCGGACCCCATGCGGATGTCGAGCACCGACGATCTTCAATAGTTTGAGCACCTTGCCGGCACTTTGGGCGCCGCTAATAGGGCCATTTTTCTTATCCATTGGGAAAAGGCTCAGATTGGGTTTGAATCGCCACGCATATCAGATTCTAATGACCGCGATAAGTCGCTTGGCGACAGGGCGTGACACATCACCCTCGGCATATTTTTCAGTAAGTTTTAGGATTAAATAGCATGACCATCACCAGACGAAAAACCCTGCTTGCCCCTCTGTGCGTTGCCGCCTGTGCCACCCTTGTCGGTGGCTCGGCGCTTGCTCAAGCCTATCCGAATAAGCCGATCCGGATGATCGTGCCCACCACTGCCGGCGGCGGCAACGACTACATCACCCGAACGGTCGCCAAAAAACTTGAGGAACTCCTGAACTGGCAGATCGTCGTGGAGAACAAAGTCGGCGCCAGCGGCATCATCGCCACGGACTATGTGGCCAAGGCAGCGCCAGATGGCTACACCATCTTGTTCAACGGCCCTCTCTTGGTACAAGCCGCGGGCTTGTACAACAAGCTGCCGTATGACCCCTTGAAGGACTTCACCCCGTTAACCGACATCATCCGCACGCCATTGTGGTTTGCTGTCAGTACCACCCGGGTACAGGCCAAGTCCCTCAAGGAGTTCTCGGAACTGGCAAAAGCCAAGACCCGGGACGATAGCTACGGCTCGATCGGTCCCGGCTCCTCGCACCATTTGTATGCCAACAACCTGAACGATGCCGCCGCCCTGAATATGATCCATGTGCCCTACAAAGGTGGGGCGCCCGCCGTCATGGCATTGGTGAGCGGGGAGATCTCGGCGGTGATGCTCGACCTCGTCAGCCTTAAGCCTTATGTCGCCAATGGCAAGGTCCGACTTCTGGCGTCTACGGGCACCAAGCGGTCCGCGTTGACGCCAGATGTCCCCACACTGTCTGAGCTCGGCTACCCCGGGTTCGAGTCCTACGGCTGGGGTGCCATGTTTCTGCCTAGCAAGACGCCGCCCGACATCGTTCAGCGACTGGAAACCGAAATTGGCAAGGTGCTGCTACAGCCCGACGTGATCGCCAAATTCAAGGACATGGGCTTCGAGATCGGTGGCACACCACAGGCCCAGTTTGCCACCCAGGTGGTGGGTGATCACGACCGTTGGACCCGCTTGATCAAAAAAGCTGGCGTCACGCTTGATTGAGTTCTTGTCCGCGAATAAACCGTCCCAAGGAGCCAGAAACATGACATTGACGACGCGCAGAACGGCCATCGCGCAAGGCCTGTTAGCCCTGAGCGGCGCCACTTTGCCGAGCGGGTTCGCGCTGGCACAGGACTACCCGAGCAAAACCATCAAACTGATCGTCCCATTTGGCCCCGGTGGGCCGAGCGACCTGATCTCTCGCATGCTCGCCATCAAGCTGGCAGATGCCATGAAGCAGCCGGTCATTATTGAGAACAAGCCCGGTGCCAGCGGCATTGTTGGCGCCGATCTGGTCGCCAAGGCAGCCCCGGACGGGTACACGCTGCTGGTCATCAACCAGCTGTTGGTACAGGTATCTGCTCTGTATGCGGCGGTGCCATTCAACCCCCTGCGCGACTTCATCCCCATCACCGACATTTTTTCATCGCCTCTGTGGCTGGCCGTCAATACGAGCAAAACCTCGGCCAAGACCATGACCGAGTTCGTGGCACAGGTCAAGTCGCAGCCCAAGACCCACAGCTATGCGTCGGTTGGCAACGGCTCCATCGGCAGCTTGTACGGCTATAAGCTCAACGAGGTAGCCAGTCTGGACATGGTCCATGTGCCCTACAAGGGCGCCGGCCCGGTAGTGCAAGCATTGCTCAGCGGGGAAGTATCGGCAACGTTTGTTGACTACGCCACGTTGAAAGCACATATTCCCAGCGGAAAGGTGCGTGCACTGGCAGTTTCTGCGCCAATTCGCTCGGTCTGGACACCGGACATCCCCACCTTTACCGAGCAAGGCTTTCCGGGGTTCGAGGCCTTCAGCTGGGTCGGCGTTTTCGTCACCGCAAAAACGCCACCCGATGTGGTTAGCAAACTCACCGCAGAGATCATCAAGGCGCTCAAGCAGCCAGACATGGCATCAAGGCTCAGCGACTTGGCGCTAGACCCCGGCGCCATGCCTCGCGAGAGGTTTGCGGCCATGGTCACCGCCGACCATGCGCGCTGGGAGGCAGTGATCAAAGCGTCGGGCATGCGGCTTGAGTAAGGCCGCTTGGCGGCAGGCTAATCCCTGGGTGGCACTGGTACATTCGCAAGAGCACTACGGGTCTTTGGCGAACCCGACAACCCACCTTTAAGGAACCTGCCCATGCCCCGTCGCTTTGTAGACCTCTCCATCTTTCTGGAAAACGATGTGATGAGTGACCCGCCGGCCTTTGCGCCCAAGATCCAGTACTTCAACCACGAGAACACCTTTGCGCAGATCGAGCCGTTTTTCCCCGGCCTGCAAAAGCAGGACCTGCCTGACGGCGAGGGCTGGGCGGTTGAAATGGTGCAGCTGTCCACCCACAACGGCACCCACCTGGACGCGCCCTACCACTTTCACTCCACCATGGACAAGGCACTGGGCGACAAGAAGCCCGCCATCGCCATCCACGAGGTGCCGCTGGAGTGGTGCTTTCAGCCCGGCGTCAAGCTCGACTTCAGGCACCTCGCCGATGGCTACGTGGTCACCGCAGCCGACGTAGAACAAGAACTTGCGCGCATCGGCCACACCCTGAGCCCGCTGGAGATTGTGGTGATCAACACCCGGGCCGGCTCGCGCTACGGCGCCAGCGACTATGTGGCCAGCGGCTGCGGCATGGGCTACGA
>RFWA01000172.1 GCA_009922295.1 Betaproteobacteria bacterium | reverse complement strand
GCCGCTTGACAGCGACACCCAGGCCCAGTTCGACACCAGTGTGCAAGCGTCAATGGCCCGGCAATCACAATTAGAAGCCCTCGAACAGGGTAGTTTTGAGGGCTTTGTGGCGCAGTACTACGCCTGATAATCGGCACCCGACACCCACCCTAAGTTTGGGCAAAATCGGACTCCAGCCCTTATGAAATATAGGGTTTAAGCTATATAATTTATAGCATTTCCCGAATCAGATCGGGACCGACCTACTGCCATGTCCACGACCAACACCGCGCCCCTCGCTTCCACCGCTTCAAATGTCACCCTGAATCAGGGCGCGGCCTTTGCAACCCTGGCACTCAGCCCAAGCACCTTGGCCAATCTGGAGCGCCTGGGTTACCACCAAATGACGCCGATCCAGGCCGCCAGCCTGCCGCCCGCGCTGGCCGGCCGCGACCTGATCGCCCAGGCCCAAACCGGCAGCGGCAAGACAGCCGCCTTTGCCTTGGCGGCACTTGTGCGCCTCAACCCACGCCGGTTTGCCGTGCAGACCCTGGTGCTGTGCCCGACCCGGGAACTGGCCGACCAGGTGGCGGTCGAGGTCCGCCGTCTCGCCCGGGCTGAAGAAAACATCAAGGTCGTCACCCTGTGCGGCGGCGTGGCCCTGCGCGGCCAGCGTGCATCGCTGGAGCACGGCGCCCATGTGGTGGTGGGTACACCAGGCCGCATCATGGACCACCTGGCGCGCGGCTACCTGAACCTGGAAGCGCTCAACACCCTGGTGCTCGACGAGGCCGACCGCATGCTCGACATGGGCTTTTTTGAAGATATGGCGACTGTGATCAAGCAGTGCCCCAAAGACCGTCAAACCCTGCTCTTCTCGGCCACCTACCCCGAGGGTATCGGCAAGTTGGCCGCCCAGTTCATGCGCGACCCGCTGCAAATCACGGTTCAGGCGCCTCCGGCAGAACGCCTGATTGAGGAACGCCATTACGAAGTCACCCGCGACAACCGGCTCGACACCGTGGCCAGGCTGCTGAACCACTTTCGCCCGGTCAGCACACTGGCCTTCTGCAACACCCGGCAGCAGTGCAAGGATCTTGTTGGCGCACTCCAAGGTCAGGGCTTCAGCGCGCTGGCCCTCTATGGTGAGCTTGAGCAGCGCGAACGCGACCAGGTGCTGGCGCAATTTGCCAACCGCAGCTGCTCGGTGCTGGTGGCCACCGACGTGGCCTCACGCGGGCTCGACATCAGCCAGTTGGAGGCCGTGATCAACGTCGACATCACGCCCGACCCCGAGGTGCACGTGCACCGCATCGGCCGTACCGGCCGCGCCGGCGAGTCTGGCCTGGCGCTCAGTCTGGCCAGCCTGCACGAGATGGGTTTTGTTGGCCGTATTGAGCAGTACCAGCACCGCGAATCGGTCTGGCACCCCTTGAGCAGCCTGACGCCCAGCGGCAAGGGCCCGCTGCAACCGCCCATGGTCACGCTGCAGATTCTGGGCGGGCGCAAGGAAAAAATTCGCCCTGGCGATGTGCTTGGTGCCTTGACCGCAGACGCCGGCTACGCCCGCGAGCAAATTGGCAAAATCAATGTGACCGAGTTCACCACCTTTGTCGCCGTGCAGCGCGACATCGCCCTGGAAGCGATGCACAAGCTCAATGCCGGCAAGATCAAGGGCAAAGGCGTCAAGGTCCGGCTGCTCTGATTTGTCCACGCTGGCGTTGGCGCCGCACCGGCACATGCTGTTGTAAGGGAAATTCTGACAATCGATACAGCCAACGGCTGACTTCAGTTGGCCATCTCCGGGGCTAAAGTTCCCTCAAGCGCAAAAGCGCCTTGAACTTACCGGAGAAGCCTGATGAAAACCACCGAGATTGCCTTGAACCCGTTCAGCCTGATGATGGAGCCTGAGTTGGTCCTGCAAACCATGGAGCGATCCGAGCAACTGCGCCGCCTGCGCCGCCACAAATTGCGCCCCCTGGACAAACCACTGATCCCCTACACCCAACAGGCCATCGACAGCCGGGCTGCCTACGACGCCGCCATCGACGCCGAAGAGTTTGAAGCGCTAGGCAGCGAACTGCTGAACTAAGCCCATTTCGGGCGCGCTAACAGGCGCCCAGCTTTTTACCGCAAAATCGGTGGTCAGGCTATGCCTCTGACCCTTCAATCAACCGACTATGCGTTTACCTGATGCCTCGGCCCTGACGACTAAACCCTATAGCGACCGCAAGCGCTACGCTTGGCTGCTGTCTATGCTGGTGCCCTGCGCCGTTGGCATAGGTCCGGCGTTGATGCTGCTCACCGGCCAGGCCTGGACCCTGTGGCTCCCGGCTGTATTTTTTTATGGACTGGCCCCACTGTTCGACCGCTTACTCGGCGAAGATCTGAGTAACCCGCCAGAAAGTGCCGTGCCAGCCTTGGACGCCGACCCTTATTACCGCTGGATCACCTACCTGCTGGTGCCGGTACTCTGGCTATCCTTCATTTTCAGCGCCTGGTTTGTCGCCAAGCAGGCCCTGCCCTGGCACGGGGCCGCGGCCATGGTGCTGATCTGCGGCACCGTAGGCGGCTTTTGCATCAACCTAGGCCATGAACTGGGCCACAAGAACACGGCACTGGAACGCTGGCTGGCCAAAATGATTCTGGCGCCCAGCGGCTATGGTCATTTCTCGATCGAGCACAACCGCGGTCACCACCGTGATGTGGCCACCCTCGCCGACCCGGCTTCATCGCGCATGGGCGAGTCCATTTACCGCTTTGTGCTGCGTGAAATGCCCGGCGCATTCCGCCGTGCCTGGCAGCTTGAGACTGCGCGACTGCGCCAGCGGGGGCAGACGATATGGTCCTTGCAGAACGAAATTTTCCAACCCGCCCTGATCACACTGCTTCTCTGGGGCGGGTTGATGCTTTGGCTGGGCCCGAAAATATTGCCTTTCTTGATGGTGGCGTCTTTCTGGGCCAATTTTCAGCTCACGTCAGCCAATTATGTGGAGCATTACGGCCTGCTGCGACGGGAAATCAGCCCTGGTAAGCACGAGCCCTGCCAGCCGCACCACTCCTGGAACAGCAACCACATTTTTTCCAACTGGGCGCTGTTTCACCTGCAGCGCCACTCCGACCATCACACCCACCCGCTGCGCCGCTACCAGGCTTTGCGCCATTTTGACAACTTGCCGCGCCTGCCCAACGGCTACTTTGGCATGTTCAGCCTTGCCTACTTTCCACCGTTATGGCGGCGCGTGATGGACCCGCGCCTGTTGCAGACGGTGGGCCGCGATGCGTCCCGCATCAATTTCGACCCGCGCCATCGCCAGGCGCTGATCAGCCGCCACCAGTTGCACGACCCCGACGCATCAATCAGCGCTTGAGTGTGACGCCGCCGTCCACCACCAGGGTTTCGCCCACCACGTAGTCGCCGGCGCGCGAAGCCAGGTAAATCGCCGCGCCCGCCATGTCCTCGTCCACACCGATACGGCCAGCCGGAATGTGCGCCGACACCTCGTCGGCCCGGTCACGCGCATCGCGGTTCATCTCGGAGGCAAAGGCGCCCGGGGCAATCGCGGTCACGGCGATGTTGTCCTCAATCAGGCGCAGCGCCATGCGCCGTGTCAGGTGCACCAACCCAGCCTTGCTGCCAGCGTAAGAATAGGTTTCCTGCGGGTTAACCGACAGGCCATCAATAGAGGCGATATTGATCACCTTGGCCACCCGCTGTTTGCCGGCTAGCCGCAAATGGCCAGCCAGCGCTTGGGTCAGAAAAAACGGCGCCTTCAGGTTCAGGTCCACCACCTTGTCCCAGCCACTTTCAGGAAAGTCGTCAAACGGCGCGCCCCAGGCCGCCCCAGCGTTATTGACCAAGATGTCGAGTTGCGACTCATGGGTCGCATAGGCGGCAGCCAGTGCCTTGGCGCCGGCGACGCTGGAGACATCGGCAGGCAGCGACACACAGTGGCCCAGCGCACCCAGCTCTGCAGCGGTCTGGTCGCAGGCGGCGGCCTTGCGCGCCGAAATGTAGACCCGTGCGCCCTGGGCCAGGAAACCGGCGGCAATCATGCGACCAATACCCCGCGAGCCACCCGTGATCAGGGCGGTGCGGCCCTGCAATGAAAACAAATTGTTCATGACAAAAACCCCTTGATGAACCGTCAGCTTAAGCGACGCGACACAGAGTTGACAGTCACCTGGGCGGCAGCTGCCGATCAGGCCCCGGAAGCAGGGATAATCCACCCTTTTCAACAAATATCTGGAGTGAGCGTCATGCCCAAAGAATTCCGTACCGAAGCCGACCGCCTGGCTACCCCCCGGCCTGTGCCACCTAAAGGTGTGTGCTTCACCGCACCGCGCGGCCAAAAGCGTAGCCTGGAGCGTGGCACCGCCACCAATAACAAAAAGAACCCTGGCAAGCGTCCGCACCAGGGCGGCTGAAGCCTCACTGGCGCTGGCGGCGCAGCACGTCAGCTCAAGCGCATTAACGGAATGGCGGCGATGGCCAGGGCCACTGCCAGCAGCTTGGTCCGGTTGATCGCCTCTTTCATGAAGACCATGGCGATCAGTACCGCAAACACCGAGCTGGTGTCGCGCAAGGCGGCTGCGCCCGCGATCGGTGCCTTACTGAACACCCAGACAATCAGCAGGTAGGACGCCATCGACAGCGTCCCTGACCACATGGTGACGCCAGCGTATTGGCGTATCGTGGTAAACAGGCCCGGCACACGACGCTGCTGCCAGGTCATGTTGGCTGCATTGACAATGGCCACAATACAGCCGTACGCAAACGGCGAGCCTGACTGGCGGATGCCATGAGCGTCAATCAGCACGGTGCAGGCGCTCAAGACCCCGCCCACGCCGGTCCATATCAAAACGTGGCGGGAGAAATCGTTGCCGTGTCGCGCGCCCAGGGCCAGCATAGTCAGCGCTGAGATGATGAGGCCAATACCCGCCATGGCGCCCATCGGAAGCTGCTCGTGCGCCAGCAGGGTAGAGAGTGGCACCACCAGCATGATCATGATGGCACGCGACATGGGGTAAACCAGCCCGAACTCACCGTGGTCGTAGGCTTTAAGAATGGCCTTGAGCCCCATCACATTGAACAGGGCCGAACCAGCGACCCATGCCAAGGACGTGAGATTGGGCATGTCAACAAAGAACAACACCGGCAAGCCAACCAAAGCCGCCATCAGCATCTGCCCGGTCATGACCGCCGTATGCTGGCCAGTGGACTTGACGCCTGCATTCCATGTGGCGTGGAGCAGAGCGCTGCACAAGGCAGCAATGATGTAAATGGTGTCCAAACGGGCCGAGAATTGCGGGGTAGCAGGCTTTACATGTTACGCCGGTATTGCCCGCCCACCTCAAACAGGGCGTTGGTGATCTGCCCCAGTGAGCAGACCCGCACCGCGTCCATCAGCACCTCAAACACATTCTGGTTCTCGATCACGGCCTGCTGCAAGCGCTGCAGCATGGCCGGCGCCTCGCCGGCGTGCAGGTTATGAAAGTCAGCCAGGCGCTTGAGCTGGTTCTGCTTTTCTTCATCAGTCGAGCGGGCCAGCTCCAGCTTGTCCAGCACCGCGTCGCCATGGGGGTTGCGGAAGGTGTTGACGCCGATGATGGGCAACTCGCCAGTGTGCTTGAGCATCTCGTAGTGCATGCTCTCATCCTGGATGCGGCCGCGCTGGTAGCCGGTCTCCATGGCGCCAAGCACACCACCGC
>RFWA01000171.1 GCA_009922295.1 Betaproteobacteria bacterium | reverse complement strand
GCCAGCGGCGCTGCAGAGACCGTGCCTTATTTCATGGTGACCAACCTGGCTCGCACTCTGGGCGAACTGAAGGAGCGCAACATCTGGGTGATCGGCACCAGCGACGCGGCGCCGGGCACCCTGTACCAGACCGACCTGACCGGCCCGGTGGCCCTGGTGCTGGGCGCTGAGGGGACCGGCCTGCGCCAACTGACCGCCAAGACCTGCGACGCGCTGGTGAGCATCCCGATGCGCGGTGCTGTAGAAAGCCTGAACGTGTCGGTGGCCAGTGGTGTTTGTCTGTATGAGGCTCTGCGGCAGCGGTCTGCCAAGCCCTAAACCCAGCCTAAGCCCCCCAGCACCGCCCCCGCACCCAGCAGCCAGAGTAGGTGGACGCGGGTGCACCAGACCAGCAGGGCACTGACGGCGGCCAACAGCCAGAGTGGCCAATGGTCGGTGGATATGCCCTGGTTGGTGGCCAAAATGACGCCGGTGGCCAGCAGAATGCCGATCACCAGCGGCGCCATACCCTGCTTGAAGGCGCGTACCACGCGCCGTTCGCGGTTGCGGTGGCCCCAGCGCGCGACGCTGTAGGTCAGTATGGTGCTGGGCAACAGGGTGCCGAGCATGGTCAGGCTCACGCCCAGCAAGGCGCTGGCCCAAATGGGCAGGCCACTGCTTGACGCGGCATTGAGCCCGACCTGCCAACCGAACAGCGCGATGAACAGCACGTTGGGGCCGGGCGCGGCCTGCGCCAGTGCGATGGACGAGCTGAATTGCGCCTCGCTCAACCAATGCTGTTGCGTGACCAGATAGC
The DNA here is from genome assembly GCA_009922295.1 of Betaproteobacteria bacterium. Classification (GTDB taxonomy): domain Bacteria; phylum Pseudomonadota; class Gammaproteobacteria; order Burkholderiales; family Burkholderiaceae_C; genus Rhodoferax. The sequence goes on along the minus strand of RFWA01000171.1, from coordinate 4,959 downwards.
GGTGCATATCGGGCGCGGTGCTGATGGCGCCGCCGACAGCCAGCAAGGACAGCGACAAAAATTGTGCGAATAGCGCCCACCAGTCTGCGCTGGCAAGCTGAATGCTCATGCTGCTCCCCGGTCAGCGGTAACCCGACCGAGTTGCCGGTAGGCCCAGGCGCAGGTCAGCCCACCCAGGCCCAGCAGCACCCACGCCAGCGGCAGCCGAAGCCAGGCAATTGCTACGATAGTGATAGCTATAGAACCAATTATGACAAGGGTTCCGAGCACATTTTGCTTTAAAGCAGGCCACAGTTTGAGGCCGGATGCGGTGATCAAGCCGGCTGCGACAGCGCCCATGCCGCGTAGCGCGCCCTGGGCCAGGGGCAGGGCTTGCACGCTGGCGTACAGAGTGGCCAGCAGCAACACCAACAAAAGCGGAAACGTCAGGATACCCGCCATGGCCACCAGCGCACCGCGTAGCCCGAAAAACCGGTCACCCAGCATCAGCGACAAATTGACAACGTTGGGGCCCGGTAGCACTTGTGCCACGGCCCAGTCTTCCACAAACTGTTCTGCCGTCAGCCAACGCCGACGCTCGACCAGTTCGCGTTGGACGATGGCCAGCACGCCCCCAAAGCCTTGCAGTGCCAGGCCGGTGAAAGACCAAAAAAGCGCGGCCAGCGATTCAGGCCGTGGGCTTGAGCCGCCGGAGGGAGTCAGGTCTGTTTGGGGTGGGGTGGATGCGCTCATGGCTGGATTATCGGTACCGTCAGGGGCCGGGCGCACGCAGCACGGTACGAAAGCCGAGGTGGCTGGTGGCCAGGTCATCCTCTTGGGCCTGGCGGGCACCCGGCCGGTAGCGCATGCAGTAGTTGGGTGCACACAGGTAAGAGCCGCCTTTGATGACGTGTGGGCCCGCCGTGCCTCTGGCTGCAGCGGGTCGGGCGGCAACGGGTGGCTGGTCGGGCGCCAAGGTGTCGGGGCCGCTGTGGTCTTCGGTGTAGACGTCGGCGGTGAGCTCCCAGACGTTACCGATCATGTCATGCAGGCCAAACCCGTTGGCGGTAAAGCAGCCGACTGGCGCCAGCCCGGTAAAGCCGTCGCTGGCCTGGTTGGCCAGCGGGAAAAACCCCTGCCAGGTGTTGGCCTGGGCCGGTTGCGCGGGCGCGGTGCCGGGGGCGGTCGATGGCGTGGTTGGCAGGGTGGCGGTCTGGCCGCCGCCGGCGGCCCATTCCCATTCGCGCTCGGTGGGCAGGCTGCGCCCGGCCCAGCGGGCATAGGCCTGGGCGTCTTCCAGGGTGACGGCCACCACCGGAAAGGCTTCTCGCCCGGCGATGCTGCTGCCAGGCCCGCTGGGATGACGCCAGTTGGCGCCGGGAAAGTACTGCCACCATTGGCGCGGGTCGCCGCCATGGCGCAACTCGGTGGGGTTGACGAATACCACCGCACCGGGCTGCTGCATCTGGGGCGGCAGCCCCGGGTGCAATTTGGCATCGACCGGCCGCTCAGCCGTGGTGACATAGCCCGTTGCCTGGACAAAGCGCGCAAATTCAGCGTTGGTGACCTCGGTGCGGTCCATCCATAAGCCCTGCACCGTGGCTGGGCGCACCGGAGTTTCTTCTCGGTAGACCGTGTCGCCGAAGGCAAAACTGCCACTAGGTACCCAGACCATGCCGGGGTGGGGGCTGGTGCTGGGAGGCAACGGGCAGGTGGTGCGCTCTGGGTGGCTCGCTGGTTGAGCAAGGCCGGGTTGGCCTAGCCACCACCAGGCGGCGAGCGCCACTGCGAACAGTGACAAGATACCGGTCGCCCGCCAAGTGCGTCTGGGCGAACCAGCTGCCTCCGCGCCTTCGCGGGGATGACCAGAGCGCCGGTGCCACTGCAGGGTGCCATCAGCCAGCCTGCCAAAGCGCAGTGCCAACAGATCGAGGGCATAGTTTTGGCGCAGGCGCCAGGGAGCTTTGTTACCTTGGCCCGGAAAGCGGTCGAGCGAGCGCTGGACGTAGCCGGACGAAAAATCAACCCAGTTCTGCCGCGTGACACTGGCATCCTGCAGCACCGGCACGCAGTGGCTGTAGCCCTGGTTCAGGCGTCGGACCAGCCGGCAGACATAGGCGCTGGTCAGGTCGGCTTTGAGGGTCCATGAGGCGTTGGTGTAGCCCACCACATAAGCCAGGTTGGGCACGCCCGAGAGCATCATGCCCTTGTAGCTTAGACAGTCGGTCAGCACCACTGGCCGGCCGTCCACCGACAGTGCCATGCCGCCCAGGGCCAGCAGGTCCAGCCCGGTGGCGGTGACCACCACGTCGGCCGCCAGCGTCCGGCCCGAGACCAGTTGCAGGCCGGTGGGTGTGAAGTGGCTGATTTGGTCGGTGATGATCGTGGCACGGCCTTGTTGGATGACGCTGAACAGGTCGCCGTCGGGCACCAGGCACAGGCGCTGGTCCCAGGGCTTGTAGCGCGGCGTCAAGTGCTCTAATTCGGTTCCAGGCCCCGCCAATGCTTGCGCTTGCGCTATGAGTTTATGAGCAACCTGCTGGGGCCAGCGCCGCGCGAGCTGGAAGAACAGCTGTCCCAGCAGCACGTTTTTCCAGCGTGTGAGGGCATAGGCCAGTGGGCTGGGCAGGCGTTGGCGCAGCCAGTGGGCCAGGGCATCGTGGGCTGGCTGCGCCAGCAGGTAGCTGGGCGACCGCTGCAGCATGGTGACGTGAGCGGTCCGCTGGGCCAGCGCCGGTACCAGCGTGACAGCGGTGGCGCCGCTGCCAATCACCACCACACGCTGGCCGGCGACGTCCAAATCAGCTGGCCAAGCCTGCGGATGCACCAGGCGCCCGGTAAAGTCGGCCGTACCGACAAACTCAGGGGTGTAGCCCTGCTCGTAGTTGTAGTAGCCGGTGCAGACCAATAAAAAGCGGCAGCTGAACTGTTGTGGCGCTTGATCAGAGCCTACTGCCACGGTCACCGTCCATCGCCCCTCACTGCTGGACCAACTCGCTGCGATGACGCGGTGCTGGTAGCGGATCAGCCGCTCCAGCCCGTGTTCCTGCGCCGTCGCGCGCAGGTAGTCCAATATGGATTCTCCGTCGGCGATGGCGCGATCGCCTGTCCAGGGCCGGAAGGCGTAGCCCAGGGTGTGCATGTCTGAGTCACTGCGGATACCGGGGTAACGGAACAGGTCCCAGGTGCCGCCCAGGCGCTCGCGCCCCTCCAAAATGCCCACGCTAAAGCCCGGGCAGCGCTGCTGAAAGTGCACGGCGGCGCCGATGCCCGACAGGCCGGCACCGACGATCAGGACATCAAGGTGTTCGGTAGCGGCCAGACCCAAGTGCCTCATCCCCCGCCCGGGCTGCATTGCAGGGTGCGCCGTGCCGGTTCGACGACGGCTTTTTCGGCCTCGTAGTTGGCGGTCAGCACGCGCATCAGCAAAAAGCCTTGGGCGCTGGGGCTGACCACCACACGGGCGCCTGGTGGCACTGCCGGGTCACGCGGGTTGGGGCCTTCAGATACCAGCCACATGTCCACCGGCGCCGCGCCAGCCTGCCGGTCGTTGAGCACAAAGAAGTTGTCGCTGTTGGCGGCATACAGGGCGATGGACCAGTAGCTGGGAAGCCCGGGGTTGGCGCGCACCCGCACCGGGCCGGCTGAGACATCGAACACGCACACCGAATACAGCAGGTCCGGGCTGGGCATCACCACCCGGCGCGCCGAGGCGTCTACCGCTGGCAGGAATGCCGCCTGGTTGAGCATGTTCATGTCTTGCGCCGCCGGCCCGGTCATGAGGCGGTTCATGATCAGGCGCGGCGTGGCCCAGACCGCCAGCAGGTGAACAATGAGCGCGGTGGCGAGCAGCGTGAGCGCGCGGTAAAACCAGAGCCGCTGGGTGTTGCGCCAGGTTCTCATGGGCAGGCTCCGATGGCTTGAATGGTGGGTGCTTGCAGCCGGGCAGGTGCGGCCTGCAGTTCTGGCGCAGGGTTGTACAGGCGCAGCGTCAGCACCAGACCGCGCTGGCCCGGCGTGGGCAGCCAGTGCGTACCCCCGACAGCCTGGGGGCCGGTGACCAGCGCAAACTGGCCACGGGCGTCCAGTCGGGCCGTGCTGCCATTGAGGCTGTACTGGCGGTTGCGGGCATCAAACAAGAACAGGTCGTCGGCATAGGCGGTGATGCTCCACCAACGCGCCGCAGGCGGCAGGCCCTCGACGCGGTAGCTGCACGCTGAGCGCAGTGGTTGGCCGGCGTCATCTTGGCGGGCGACGTAGTACATGGTTTCGTCCCGGCCCAGCGCCAGCAGACCTTCGAGGGCGACGCGGGCCCGGGTGTACAGGTCGGCATCGGTGCTGCCGGCCAGTGTGCTGCCAGTCCAGGGGCCGACCTTGACCACGGTGCCGGACCAACTGGCCTTGCGCAGCACCCACCAGGCCGAGCCCAGGCCCAGGGCCACGGCGGCCAGGTAGAGCAGGGCGGCAAAGCCGATGCGTTTGAACCGGCCCGAGGCCGGGGTGTGTGAGGCCATACCTGTTCTGTGCCTCGGCGTCAGGCTTGGCTCGCCGCCTTGTTGGCCCGCGCCAGCGGCAGCCAGTGCAGCAGGCCGAAGAGCAGGGCCAGCACCAGGCTGTGCAGCAAGGGGCCCTTGTAGCTTTTGATGTACTTGAAGGCGACGATAGCCTCGAGCACATGGATGCCCAGCAGCGCCAAGGCGATGTTTTGCATGACCGGGCCCAGGCCCCAGGGCAGGGTCCAGACCAGGCTGAGCAGCGCGAGGGCATAGGCGCCCAGGCAGTTGGCTTTGAGGAAGGTGTTCATGGGTTTTTGGCGTCATCCGCGGGCCTGCGGGGGTTTACGAAGCGCCGCTTTCGCGCGATTGGGGGGTGGCGGCGATGAAGGCATTGATTTTTTGAGCCACTTCTGCGCCCTTGTCTTCCTGCAGAAAGTGGCCAGCGCGGCGGATGGTCTCATGCGCCAACACGGCCTCAATCTCC
>RFWA01000018.1 GCA_009922295.1 Betaproteobacteria bacterium | reverse complement strand
GATGAGGCTCTACACCCCATACTCCCTTAGCAGGGGAGCACCTTCGGCCACTCGGTCACGATTCCTGGCTCGCTGAAATTATCTCACGACTAAAGGGCGTTTTGTCAGGCCGGGGGCTGGTCCAGGTCAAAAGCCTTGTGCAGGGCCCGCACGGCGAGCTCCATGTACTTCTCGTCAATAACCACCGAGGTCTTGATTTCCGAGGTGGAGATCATCTGGATGTTGATGCCCTCCTCGCTCAGTGACCTGAACATCTTGCTGGCGATGCCGACATGGCTGCGCATGCCAATGCCGACGATGCTGACCTTGCAAATCTTGGCGTCCCCGACCACTTCTTGCGCGCCGAGGGTTGGCAGCACGCGGGTTTTGAGCAGCTCAACGGTACGGGCAAAGTCGCCCCGGTTAACGGTGAAGCTGAAGTCGGTCTTGCCGTCTTTGCTGATGTTCTGAATGATCACATCCACCTCGATGTTGGCATCGGCCACGGCACCCAGGATCTGGTAGGCAATGCCGGGCTTGTCGGGCACGCCCAGCACCGAGATCTTGGCTTCGTCGCGGTTGAATGCGATGCCGGAAACAATGGCTTGTTCCATGTGTTCGTCGTCCTCAAAAGTGATCAGGGTGCCAGACTTGGCCTCTTCTGCAATGTCAATATCCCAGGGCGTGCTTGGAGCCCATCGAGGCCATCTCCAACATTTCCTCAAAACTCACCGTGTGCAATCGCCGCGCCTCTGGCACAACACGCGGGTCGGTGGTGTAGACGCCATCCACGTCGGTGTAGATCAGGCACTCGGCCGCTTTCATGGCGGCTGCCACGGCCACCGCCGAAGTGTCTGAGCCGCCACGGCCCAATGTGGTGATGTTGCCCTGCGCATCCACGCCCTGAAAGCCGGTCACGATGACCACGCGGCCAGCCGCCAGGTCCGCACGCACACGGGTGTCGTCAATGGCTTCAATTCGGGCCTTGGTGTAGGCGCTGTCGGTGCGGATCGGCACCTGCCAGCCCGCGTAGCTCACCGCGTTCATGCCCTCAGCCTGCAGGGCAATGGCCAGCAGCGCGCTGGAGGCCTGCTCGCCGGTGGCGGCCAGTGCGTCCAGCTCGCGCCAGTAGGCGTCGTCAGCACGGGCAGGTGCCAGTTCCTTGGCCAGCCCCAGAAGGCGGTTGGTTTCGCCGCTCATGGCGGAGGGCACCACCACCATCTGGTGGCCGGCACGCGCCCACTTGGCGACACGTTTGGCGACATTTCGGATGCGCTCAGGCGAGCCCATCGAAGTGCCGCCATATTTATGAACAATCAGGGCCATCAGCGTGTTTCAGGAAAGGTGTCAAGGCGAGAGCGCGGGATTGTACCAATGCAGTCCTGAACCACGCCGCTCGATGTAGCCGACGGCGACCTTGATCCGGATGTGATGGCCGCGGGTGGTGCAGGCGGCGATTTGGTCGAGCAGCTCCGCCAATTGGGCGGTGCTGGGTACAGCAGCAAACTGGCTGTGCAGCCAGTGGCGCAAGAGGTTGGCCTGGCGCGGCCGGCTTAAGTCCTGCAAAGGTGCCAGTTGGGGCGGCACGCCAACCTGTGCCAAATCGATCTCAGCCAGCTCAATCAGCAAACCCTTCGCTTCTGCGGCATGGGCCGCGCTGCGGGCAAAGGTGCTGCGGAACTGGGGGAAGGCCGCCTGCAGCACCGGCAGCAGTTCGGCGCGGATGCGGTTGCGGGTGTAGCGGCTGTCGGCATTGCTGGGGTCTTCAATCCAACCGGCGCCTCGCTGGCGCAACCAGGCGCGCAGCTCGGAGCCAGGCACCTGCAACAGGGGCCGGTGGTAGCTTAGGCCGGCGCGCAGCCAACGCGCTGGCATGGCACTCAGTCCCGGCAGCCCGGCGCCTCGGCTCAGGGCCAGCAACAGGGTTTCGACCTGATCGTCGGCATGTTGCGCCAACGCTATATCTTTAATAGCTACCAAGCCAATGGTATCAAGGGCTAGCGCCTCAAAAGCCTGATAACGAGCGCGCCGGGCGGCGTCCTCCGGGCTCTGTCCCGGGGCGTGGCGGGCGTCGACCCGGCGCACATGCAACGGTACCCTGGCGGCCTGACACACCTGCTGACAATGGCGCTCAAAGTCGTCGGCAGCGGCCTGCAGGCCGTGGTGCACATGAAAGGCATGCACCTGGCCCGGCCACCTGTCGGCACAGGCCAGCAGCAAGGCAGTGGAGTCGGCGCCACCGCTGTACGCCACCGCCAGAGGCAAGTTGGGATCAAAGAGGCGCACCGCCTCAGGCAGGCTGGTGCTCATGGTCTAGTGTGCCGGCAATTAGCGGCTGGCCACCCGCGTGTCAGTGAAACGGCCATAGCTTTGAAGTCGCTCGTAGCGCCGCTCCAGCAGCTCGCCCACCTTCAGGTCGCTGACCTGGCGAAATGCATCGGTCAAGGCGCGCTTCAAAAAGGCCGCCATCTGTTTGTGGTCCCGGTGGGCGCCGCCCACCGGCTCGTTGACGATCTTGTCCACCACACCCAGCGCCTTGAGGCGATGGGCGGTGATGCCCAGGGCGTCGGCCGCTTCCTGGGCCTTGTCGGAGGTTTTCCAGAGGATGGAGGCGCAGCCCTCGGGGCTGATCACAGAGTAAATGGAGTACTGCAGCATCAGCACCTGGTCGCCAATAGAGATCGCCAGCGCGCCGCCAGAGCCCCCCTCGCCGATGATGGTCGAGATGATGGGCACCTCCAGCTGGGCCATCTCGAAAATGTTGCGGCCAATGGCTTCGGACTGGCCGCGCTCTTCGGCATCAATGCCCGGATAGGCGCCGGGGGTATCGACAAAAGTAAACACCGGCAGGCGAAATTTCTCGGCGGTTTTCATGAGCCGCAGCGCTTTGCGGTAGCCCTCGGGCTTGCTCATGCCGAAATTGCGCAGACCCCGCTCTTTGGTGTCACGGCCTTTTTGCTGGCCGAGCAACATGCAGGGTGTGCCGTTGAATCGGGCCAGACCGCCGACGATGCTGAGGTCGTCGGCAAAGTGCCTGTCCCCATGTAGTTCCACAAAATGGGTGAAGATCTCGTTGACGTAATCGAGCGTGTAAGGCCGCTCGGCGTGGCGGGCAATTTTGGTGATCTGCCAGGGCGTGAGCTGGCTGTAGACGTCTTTGGTGAGCTGCAGGCTCTTTTTGGCGAGTTGGTCAATCTCAGTGGAAATGTCCACCGCCGACTCAGTCTGCACATAGCGCAGCTCTTCTATCTTGTTTTCCAGCTCGGCGATCGATTGCTCAAAGTCGAGAAATATCTTCTTGGCCATCAGCGCTCCTCTGCGTTTTGTTTCAAACGGGCTCAGTAACTGACCGGTAAGGGGTCCAGCGAGCGCCAAATATACCAAGTCGCCACACTGCAGTAGGGCGCCCAGGCCGCGGCCACCTCACGCGCGTCACTGCGGCTGACTGAATCGCCGGAAAAATAGCACTTGCTGATGCCGTTGATCAGGCCGACATCATCCAGCGGCAACACATTCGGCCGCATCAGGTGAAAGATCAGGAACATTTCGGCCGTCCAGCGGCCAATACCACGGATGGCAACCAACTCGGCGACGATGGACTCATCGTCCATATCACCCCAGTTTTTGACGTGCAGAAGGCGGTTGTCGAAATGCAGCGCAAGGTCGACCAGGTACTCGACCTTGCGCGCGCTCAGGCCGGCAGCGCGCATGTCGTCCACCTTGAGTTTGAGTACATTGGCCGCCGTCATGCGGCGTGGCAGCAAGGCAAAACGGTCCCACACCGTCTGCGCCGCCTTGACCGAGATTTGCTGCCCGACGATGCTGCGAGCCAGCGTGACAAAGGCATCGCCACGGGTTTGCAGGCAGCCCGAGCCAAACTGGGGAATCAGGCGGTTCATCACCCTGTCCCGACTCATGAGGTGCTCGCAGGCCTCGCCCCAATAGCTGGGTGTCAGCAGCATTTCCACTGCTTTTTTGGGGGCAGTCATCTCAATGAATTCTCGGGCTAGCGGGATAAATAAAGTTGATACACCTCATGGCATAGCCTCCCAGGTGGTGCCGCCTGGAGCATCTTTAAGCACGATGCCTTGTGACAGCAGATCTTGTCGCAAGCGATCAGCCTCGGCAAAATTGCGTTCGGCCTTGGCCTGTGCCCGCTGCGCGATAAGTGCATCAATGGCCGAAGGCTCCAGGCCAGCACCGGCCTGCAGGAAGCGGCCCGGCTCAGCCTGCAGCAGACCCAGGCAGCCCCCCAGACCACGCAACAGGCCCGCCAACTCGGGCGAGCGGGTCTTGTTGACTTCCGTTGCCAGATCGAACAACACGGCCACCGCTTCAGGCGTGCCAAAGTCGTTATCCATAGCGGACTTGAAGTCGCTGGCAAAGGGCGCAGACCAATCGATCACTTGGTCGATTGCGGGCACCAACACCAGCGCCGTGTAAAGGCGGCGCAGAGCGTTGCGTGCGTCTTCCAGGTGAGCGTCGCTGTAATTAAGGGCGCTACGGTAATGGGCACGGACAATGAAAAAGCGGGTGGTTTCAGCGTCAAAGCGGGCCAGGATGTCGCGGATGGTGAAAAAATTGCCCAGACTCTTGGACATTTTTTCGTCGTCACGGGTCACAAAGGCGTTGTGCATCCAGATGTTGGCCAAGGGCTTGCCAGTGGCGCCCTCGCTTTGGGCAATTTCGTTTTCGTGGTGCGGGAACGGCAGGTCGGCGCCGCCACCATGGATGTCGACGGTGTCGCCCAGCAATTCACGGCACATCGCAGAGCACTCGATGTGCCAACCCGGCCGGCCCGGGCCCCAGGCACTGTCCCAGCGAACGTCTTGCGGCTCACCGACCTTGGATGCCTTCCACAGCACAAAATCCAGCGGATCGTCTTTGCCCTCAGAAACCGCCACCCGCTCGCCGGCACGCAGGTCATCAACCGACTTGCCGCTGAGACGACCGTAGGACGGGAATTTACGCACAGCGTAGTTGACGTCGCCGTCGGCCGCCGGGTAGGCCAGACCATGGTCGACCAATCGGCCAATGAGCGACAGCATTTGGGGCACGTAGTCGGTCGCGCGCGGCTCAAAACCGGGGCGCTCGACGCCCAGGGCGTCGGCGTCTTGGTGCAGCGCCTCGATCATGCGGTCGGTCAGGGCGCGGATGGTCTCGCCGTTTTCCACAGCTCGGCGGATGATCTTGTCGTCGATGTCGGTGATGTTGCGCACGTAGCTGACGCGCAAGCCGCTGGACTTGAGCCAGCGCTGAACCACGTCAAAGGCGACCATCGAACGGGCGTGGCCGAGGTGGCAGAGGTCGTACACCGTCATGCCGCAGACATACATGCGCACGTGGCCGAGCTCAAGGGGCACCAGGGGCACCAGCCCGCGTGACAGGGTGCTGTAAATTCGAAGGGTCATGGTGTGGCGACAGGGGCTGGATTTAGTCCGTTTGCGGGCTTGTAACCCGGGTCCAAATGGCCGGGCCGAGGGCTAAGCGCTGGGTTGGTAGCATAGGCGATTGCGGGCACTGCTGGGCTACAATGAAAGCCAGTATATCGCCCTCGGCCTTGGTCAGTCTGAGCTTTTTTTAGCACTGACTGACACCTAATAGACACCCATGAAGTACGTCAAAACGCCGTCATCGATCCTCTTTGTCCTCTTGGTACTGTCGATGGGCCTGGTAGGAGCTGCACGTGCCGACGAGTACGCTGAGACCCTGCAATTGCTGCGCACGGGTAGGCTGGCGGATGCCCAGACCAAGACAGATGCTTTTCTGGCAGCCAAACCCCGGGACCCGCAAATGCGCTTCCTCAAGGGCGTAATTCAACGGGATTCCGGCAAAGTGAATGAAGCAATTGCCACCTTCAACAAGCTGACCGAAGACTACCCAGAGCTTCCTGAGCCCTACAACAACCTGGCCGTGCTCTACGCCGGGCAGAGCCAATTTGACAAGGCCCGTGCCGCACTAGAACAAGCCATACGAACCAACCCAAGTTACGCCACAGCCCATGAGAACTTGGGCGACGTTTACGCCAAGCTGGCCAGCCAGGCGTACAACAAGGCTTTGCAACTCGACAGCGGCAACACGGCGGTACAACCCAAGCTGGCCCTGATCCGCGAACTGTTCACGCCAAACCTGAAAGCGCTGCGCCCGGCAAACAGCCCACCGGCGCCAGCACCAACGCCTGCTCCTACTCCGGCACCTGCCCCGACGCCAGCACCTGCTCCAGCACCTGCCCCGACGCCAGCGCCTCCGCCGACACCTGTCGCGACGCCGGCACCGGTACCGGTACCAAGCAAGCCCGCAGTTGCAGAAGCCGTCAACAAAGAAGTCGAGGCGACGGTGGCTGCCTGGGCAAAGGCATGGGCAGCCAAGGACATGGCAGCTTACCTGGGTGCCTATGGCAAAGACTTTGATCCACAGGGCAGCCAGACGCGCAGCGCCTGGGAGGATGACCGCCGTAAGCGCATCACCGGCAAATCAAGCATCAACGTCAAGCTTGACAACCTGGTGGTCACGGTCGATGGCAACAAGGCTGTCGCCAAGTTTCGACAAGATTACCGTGCTGACGCCCTGTCTGTCTCAAGCAGAAAGACGCTGGACTTGCGCCGGGTCGGCGAACGCTGGTTGATCGTCAAGGAAACCACGGGAAGGTGAGCGTGCTAAGCCCCCTCCCTGGCGCTCGCGCTACCGAAGCAATGTCCCGACCTGTGCTGCAATGAGACAGCTGTTGCCATTGACGCTGCTGGTCATCCTGGGCCTAATCGCGGCACCCGGTGCACATGCGTCAAAAAAAATCCATTCGAAAGCCGTAGGAGCGGCAGCGGATAAGCCTAAACCCAACTCAAAACCTAAACAGCCTGAAGCTGGCGAAGCCGAGGCGCGTCTGATTGAGGTCTACCAGCTGCTGGGAGGGGGGCAGAGCCGGGCCGCGCTGAATATGGCACAGCAATTGGTTCAGGCCTACCCAGATTTCCGCCTGGCCCAACTGGTCCACGGCGACATCCTGGCCTCGCGGCAACGGCCAGTGCGTGGATTGGGCGATGTACCTAGCCCGCTGAACCTGCAAGGCGCAGAGGGCCTCAACGAGCTGCGAGCCGAATCGCAGGCACGCCTGAAAGCCTTGTCCGAACGCCCGCCAGATGGCGCCTTGCCGGCTGAATTCATCAACCTGTCGGCCCGGAATAGACATGCCATTGCGGTAGACACCTCCCGCTCAAGACTCTACCTTTTTGCAAACAGCGCCACCGGTCTGCGGCTGGTGGCTGACTATTACATCTCTGTGGGCAAATCAGGCGTGGAGAAGAAGGCCGAGGGTGACCTGCGCACGCCGCTGGGCGTGTACTTCATCACCAGCAATCTCGACCCCAAATCGCTGACCAATTTTTACGGCGCAGGCGCACTACCCATCAACTACCCTAATATTCTGGACAGCCAGCGTGGCAAGACCGGCAAAGGTATCTGGCTGCACGGCACGCCTCCGGGTCAATTTTCGCGGCCGCCGCAAGCCACTGACGGCTGCGTGGTGCTGGCGAACCCCGACCTGCGCCATGTGATTAAAACCGTCGAAATTGGCACCACGCCAGTGGTGATCTCGCAAAACCTGAAATGGGTGGCGCCAGGTAAGACGCAGACCGAGGCGCAGGCCTTCCGGAGCACATTGACGGCCTGGCAGCGGGCCAAATCGGCAGGCAACATCAACGACCTGTTGGACCATTACAGCCCGAATTTCAACAGTTACGGCAAGACCCTGAACGACTGGACCCCGGTGCTGCGCACCGAACAGGCGAATATCAAGGGCCGCAAACTCGAACTCAAGGACCTGTCCCTGCTGCGCTGGATCGACGCCACCGACACCATGATCGTCACTTTCGGCGAGGTGCCAAATGGCAGCCGGACCGGCCCTGTCAAGCGCCAGTACTGGGCGCGTCAGGGTAGCCAGTGGAAGATATTTTTTGAAGGCACCATCGGATGATTTTTCTATCAAAATGGCGTCTGGCCCATGTCGCGTATGGGTTTATAGCTACTTTTTTCATGGCGAATTTGGTACTGGCTGACGAGGCGCCCAAAGTTCGCTTTACCACCAGCGCCGGTGACTTCGTGGTCGAGGTCTACCCCGACAAGGCCCCCAAAACAGTCGAAAATTTTTTGCAATACGTGCGCGACAAGCACTACGACGGCACCATTTTCCACCGCGTGATCGACAACTTCATGGTTCAGGGCGGCGGCTTTGACGTCAAATTTTTGGAACGCAAGACGCGCCCACCGGTGGCTCACGAAGGGCGTGAGGCGCTGAGCCGAGGCGGCCCGAAAAACGTACTCGGTACGCTGGCCATGGCCCGCACCAACGACCCGAACTCAGCCACAGCCCAGTTTTTCATCAACGTGCGAGACAACGCCTTTCTTGACCCGACCCTGATTCCGCCCGGCGACCCGGTGCCGAAATTCGAGTACCAAGGTCGCGTGTATGAAAATACCCCTCGGGCCAACCTGGTGAATGCACCGCAGCTGTTCGGTTACACCGTATTTGGCAGGGTCGTCAGTGGCATGGATGTTGTCAACAAAATCAAGATCAGTCCCACCGGGGCGGGCGGCCCTTTCCCGTCGGACGTTCCGAAAACCGCCATTCTTATCAACTCTGCAACCCTGGTGAAATAAATCATGAGCAACCCACAAGTCGAACTCCATATTAATAACTTCGGTGTGATCACACTCGAACTCGACCAGGACAAGGCACCCAAGTCGGTGGCGAACTTCCTCCAGTACGTGGCCAAGGGCCACTACGACAACACGGTGTTCCACCGTGTCATACCAGGCTTTATGGTCCAGGGCGGCGGCATGGAGCCTGGCATGAAGCAAAAAGCCTGCGACAAGCCCATTGACAACGAAGCCAACAACGGCCTGAAGAACCTGCACTACACCGTGGCCATGGCCCGCACCGGCGATCCGCATTCGGCCACCGCCCAGTTTTTCGTCAACGTGGCTGACAACGGCTTCCTGAACCACACCGCTATTTCGGCCCAGGGCTGGGGCTATGCCGTGTTTGGCAAGGTCGTCGGCGGCACCGAGGTGGTCGACAAAATTGCCGCTGTCAAAACCAGCCGCAACGGGTACCACGACGACGTGCCCGTTGAGGACGTGGTGATTGGGCGGGCTGTCGCGCTCTGACCCTTGGCATGCCGGCCCCAGAGCTCATTGCGCCCGAGCGCTGGGCCTGCATTGATTTCATCTCTGACCTGCACCTGGAGGCCGGCGATCCCGCCACGGTAGCCGCCTGGAGGGCGTACTTGCGCAGCAGCTCGGCCGATGCTCTGGTCATACTCGGTGACCTGTTTGAGGTTTGGGTGGGTGACGATGTGCTGGGCGCAGCCGGCGCCGCTGACAGCTTTGAAGCCGATTGCTGCCATGCCCTGATGGCGGCAGCCCAACAACGAAGCCTGTTTTTGCTGCACGGCAATCGAGACTTCCTGCTCGGCCCGGCCTTTGCCCAAGCTGCTGGGCTAAGCCTGCTGGCCGACCCAACGGTTATGGTGTTTGGAGGACAGCGCTGGTTGCTGTCCCATGGCGACGCGCTTTGCCTGGACGACACCGAGTACCAGCAGTTTCGCCAACAGGTCCGAAGTGCCGACTGGCAGCAGGCTTTTCTGGCGCAGCCCTTGGCCGCGCGCCAGTCGATGGCACGAACGCTGCGCCGCCAGAGCGAGGCCCGCAAGCAAAGTGGTGTGGCCTATGTTGATCTTGACCCGGCCGCTACGAGGGCGTGGCTGACGCTCAACCGGGCACTCACCCTGATCCATGGCCATACGCACCGACCGGCGACTCATGATTTAGGCGCCGGCTTGCAACGTTTGGTGTTGAGCGACTGGGACCTGAGCGCACCTAAGCCGCGGGCTGAGGTCTTGCGGCTGAGTATGGACCACGCCAAACCCGGGGACGCGGTACTGGTCCAACGTATTCCACTTGCAGCCACAGCGCCACCGCACTGACCAAAGCTTGCCGGCAGTTCAGGCGGCGACCTCGTCGATCTGCCAGGGAGCCAAAAACTGTTCGGCATAGCGGAGGTAAACCTCCTGATTCATGAACACGTCGAACAAATCAGGGTCAATATGACCCGACTCCTTGAATTTCTGCATGATGCTGGTGGCCTGGGACAACTTCATGCCCTTTTTATAGGGCCGGTCGGCGGCCGTCAGGGCCTCGAAAATGTCGGCTATGCCCATCATGCGGGCCTGGACTGACATATCTTCGCGCTTGAGGCCCTTGGGATAGCCCTTGCCGTCCATACGCTCATGGTGGCCGCCCGCATACTCCGGCACTCGCTTGAGGTGACGGGGCCAGGGCAGCTGTTCCAGCATCTTGATGGTGGCCACAATATGGTGATTGATGGTTGAGCGCTCATGCTGGGTCAGCGTGCCGCCGCGAATGCTCAGGTTTTCGAGCTCATCGGCCGTCAGGAACGGCACCACTGCCCCATGCTCGTTACGCCAGACGCGTTGACTGGCGATCGCCTGCACCCGGGCAATCGCCGCGTCGTTCATGAACTCTGCGCCCTTGTTGGTGGCTCGCAAAAAGGTGCGGTCTGAATCGATGGCTGCCAGCGCTGCATCGCATTGGCTCGCCAACAGGGCCTCAGCGGGTGCATCAACGCAGGGCCGCAAGGCGAGTTGCGCACGCAAAGCCTCGATTTCGACGTCTCGCTTGAGCACCTCAAAGCGGGTGTCGATCAGCGCCACCCTGTCAAACAGTGTCTCCAGCTTGGTCGCTTTGTCAACCACATGCACCGGTGTCGTGATCTTGCCGCAGTCGTGCAACAAGCCCGCAATTTTGAGCTCGTAGCGGTCCCGCTCGTCCATGGTGAAGTCGGCCAGTGGGCCCGTGGTGGTTTGGACCACCGCGTCGGCCAGCATCAGCGTCAGTTCAGGCACGCGGGAGCAATGGCCGCCGGTGTACTGGGATTTTTCCTCGATGGCGACGTTGATCAAGCGGATCAACGACTCAAACAGCACCTCCAGCTGGGTCATCAGCAGCCGATTGTTCAGGGCGATCGCGGCCTGCGAGGCCAGCGACTCCAACAGGCTCTGGTCGGCCAGTGAAAAAGGAACAACTTCGGTAGTGCCGGGCTTTTGTGCATTCAGCAGTTGCAAGACGCCGATCACTTGGCCCTCGTGGTCCTTCATCGGGACGGTCAGGAATGACTTGGACCTGTACCCCGTGCTCTGGTCGAAGCGCCGGGTGCCAGAAAAATCAAAGGCCGGGTCGGCGTAGGCATCCGCCACATTGATGGTGCGGCAATGGATGGCGGCGTGGGCCGCCACCAGTGTGTCGTTCGGGGCCCCGTCCGCGTTGCGCAGCGGCAAGTTGGGAAATTTGATCGGAGTCGCAGAACTGCCACCCATGGCGATGTTGAGGGAATCCGTTCGCAAGATCTCAAACCGGAGGGCGGTTCCATCCTCGGTCACCCGGTACAGGGTGCCGCCATCGGCATTGGTGATGGATTTGGCCGCCAGAAGGATGCGCTCAAGCAAGGGCAGGATGTCGCGCTCACGCGACAGCGAGGCGCCAATCTCATTAACCCGCTCAAGGCGGGCCAGAACAGTGTCAATAGTTTCCACGGTGGCCCACCCGAAGACGTCAGTTACGCAGCATGATTTTCAGCACCTGTTGCAGGCGGCGCGCACTGCCGGCATCAAAGGCTGCGCTCAGCGCGCGGCCCACGTCATGGCCCCAGGTCTGGATCGGGGGCGCGTCATGGCGGCGGGTCAATAACTGCAGTTGCATGGCGCGGCGAGCGTCAAGGTGTTCGGCAGGCGTTGGCAGCTCGGCCGCCATCTCCAGGCGCAGCAAGGCCTGCTGAGCATCCGCAACCGGCGGCTGCCCCAGCGCCTGAATCCAGGCGGTGCGCGTGGCCGCATTGACGCGTGCGCCCAGTTCCTGTGCCGAGGGCAGCTGCGTCGCGCTGCGCTGCTCCCAGGCCGCCAAAAGCTGAGTCAGGGCCTCGCCATGGGCCTGGGCCGCCAGCTTGCGCAAGGCCAGCTGAGCCCGTTCTAGCGCGTCGCGCTGGGCGCGAAATGCGGTGTCGCCCAAACGCGGGGCGTCTTGCCAGGCGCCGGCAGCCGAATCCTGTGGCGGCCGGCGGTCTGGCCCACGGCTTCCCATTCGATCGTCGCGCGGGCCACGGGCGCCGTCGCCGGCGCCGAATCGAGGGCCCTCTTTGCGGTCGCCAAACTTGCCGCCCCGTCCGGGCATGGCGGGCTCGGTCTTTTTCATACCTGGCCGATCGTCGCCCCGCACAGCCACCACTGCCTTAACCACGGGTTTGACCACAGCTTTCTCGGCAGCCACAGGGGGCGGCTGGGCCGGCGCGTCGGTATTGCCGTCGGTTGATGGTTCACCTGGTGACTCGGCTGACAGTTCTTTTAACGGCTCGGTTAATGGCGAATGCGGAGCCATATCCGGCACCGGCACAGCCAGCGCTTGCACCGCCGCGTGCGCCTGAGCCTGGCCGCGCAGGGCGGCGTCCAGCGCGTTCATGGCACCGCGGATGGCTTGCGCATCGCCGCCGGCGTTGGCAGCCTCCAGCGCCCGTGCGGCGTCCAGCACGATCCGGTCACGCTCACCCAGCGACGCCTCGCTGCGCTCACGCTCCTGGGTCTTGCGGTTGAAGGCGTCGTCGATCGGCTTGCGAAACGCATCCCAGAGCTTTTGCTCCTGGCGCCGGTCCATCGGCACGCGCTGGGCCTCGGACTGCCAGCGCTGTTGCAGCGCACGCACGGCGTCGACGCGCAACATGGGCGCCGCACCGAGCGCCTTGGCATCCTCGATCATGGCCTGGCGGACGGTCAGGCTTTGGGCTTGCAACGCCTCCAGCGGCGCACTCGCTGCGGCCATGGCGGCCTTCCAGAGAGGCTGAAGTTCGGCAAAGGCCTTTTCACCAATATGGCCGGCTTCGCGCCAACGGTCGCCAAACTGGTGCAACAGACGGGTAAAGCCCTTCCAGTCGTCGTCCAGGGCGGTGGTGTTGGCGGCGGCCCACTGCTTGACTTCGTCGATCATGGCCAGACGCTGTGCCCGGTGCTCCACGGCCTCGGCCTTCATTTTGTCCAGCCAGGCCTCGACCACCTTGTGGGCATCATTGCAGGCCTCGTCAAAACGCTTCCACAGACCGTGGTTGGGCACACCGCCCTGATCGGTCTGCTTCCATTCCTCACGCAGGGCCCGCAACAGCTCTTGCATCTTGCGCCCGCCAATGGCCTGGCCTTCAGGCCGCTTTAGCAGACCTTCAGCCTTGGCCACCAGTGCCTCGCGCAGTTGGTCGGCGCGCCAGCGCTGCCAGCCCTCCAGCTCGCCGGCCGCAGCCAACGCGGCGTGGGCCAAGTTCTCCAACTTGTCGTCGATCAAGCGACCATGTTCCTTGAGCGCATTGCGCAGCGCAGCGGCGGCTCCGGCACTGGCTTTGCCGTGGCCCTCGGCGATCTCAAGCTCCAGTTTTGAGAGCACCTCTTGCACTGTCTTGCTAGCTTGGACGCGGATTTCAGGGTCAATCTTGGGCTTTTGCGGCTTGCTCACCGGCTCGGCAGATACACCGCGCGCAGCACGCAACTCGTCAGCCCAAACAGGCACTGGTGGCAAAGGGGCAGCTGCATCCGCAGCGGCCGCGGTGGCCTGTGCCAAGGCTTCCCGAAATGCGTCGCAGACCACGAGAAGCTGGGCCCGTGAGGTCTCTAGCAACGGGGGAAAGCGAGCCTCCACGCTGGGCCAGTTGGTGTCCATCAGGAGCGACGATGCCTGGGCTTGCCAGTGGTCAACATCGGCCTGCAATGCCTGAGCTGCGCCATGTGCATCGTGCCAGGATTTGGTTGACAGCACCTCAATGCGTTGCGCCAGCAATACGGCGGCCTCACGCTGCACCTGTACGCGATGTTGCAGGTCTTCGATGCCTTTGACACGGTCACTGAGCTGTGCCTTGAGAGTCAACAGTGGCTCACGGCTCAGGGGCGCGCCGGCTTTGGCCGCGTCACGTTGCCAGGCCATGGCATCGGCGATGTTGAGCTTGGCAATCGCCAACAGTGTTTGGGCGCGCTCGGCCCATTCCTGGGCAATGGATTCCTGGCCGCGGCTTCGCTTAATCTCGTCGAGCTTTTCGCGCAGTAGTTTGGCTGCGCCCTTGTCTTTGCCACTGAGGTCCTTGAAGACTGCCTGCATCTGTTCGGCCGAAGGGTTGCCCGCCAGCCAGTCGCGAATACGGGCGGTACGCTCGCTGGAGGTATGCGCCGAAAACGCGCCTCCAGTCAGTTGATCCAGCGGATGGGACTCATGCGCTTTGACAACGACAGGCGCAACTGCGGGTGTTTCGGGGGTCTTGGGTGTAGCAGGAAAAGGGAACATGACGAACAGATCAGAAAGTATGACCCCCCACGCGTTGCGAGGGGGTTTGAGCCGCTATTTTCACCGCTATTTCATCCGATGGTGAAAAGTCTAGGAGGTGCTCAGGCTCAATTGCGCGCGAGAACGTCATTTTGACTGCGGTGGGAGGCGGTCAAAAGAGTCTCTGGCAGTGTCGGTTTGCCTGATTTATGAATCATATTTTGAATATTAAAAAGGTTTAATATGGTTGACTTGTTATATAAAGTACCCCTAAAATCGTCCCTCCGCTTTGTTTAGCAAGTGGAAACTCGCATCCGCTGCCGATCCCGGCATATTCAAGTCTCTGCCAAATCCACGATCACCAGCGCAGGACATTGATAGCGTACCAACCCAAACGGGGCGCCTGGACCTTCTGCACTGTTAGCAGTGTCCGTTCCAGGACCCGCTAAAGAAGGACAAGCTATGACAGCGTCAGACCCATTCACCCGAGGCCTGCGAACATTCGCAACCGACATCGCCGAAGGTTTTCTTGAGATCACCCACAACGGTTTTGCTTTGATCGGCTTGGCTGTGATGTGTGGTGCACTCACACTGATCACACAACCCGAGCTGAGGCAAGCCGGTGAGTCGCAGCTGTTCGGCTGGCTGCAGACCCGGCAGGGCATCCCTGGCGTGGATATCGACCTGGGTGCCATCGACCGCGCGACGGCCAGTAACCCGCAAGCCCTGCCCAAACGGCAAGCGGATTTGGCCTATTGGCTTAGCCGCAAGTACCGTGTAGCCCCCGAGCCTTTGAGTGCCATCGTTGCTGAGGCCTATGAAATCGGCCAACGCTCCAAGCTTGAGCCAACTCTGATCCTGGCCGTGATGGCCATTGAATCGGGCTTCAACCCGTTTGCCCAGAGCCCTATGGGCGCACAGGGCCTGATGCAGGTCATCACCCGCGTCCACAGTGACAAGTACGACAATTTTGGTGGTGTCTTTGCCGCGTTCGACCCGCTCACCAACCTCCGCGTCGGCGCACGGGTGCTGGAAGAATGCATCAGCCGCGCCGGCTCCACAGAAGCCGGCCTCAAGTTCTACGTGGGCGCAGCCAACATCGAGGACGATGGCGGCTACGTCGGCAAGGTGCTCGCCGAGCATGGCCGCTTGCAGGCCGTGGCCGCCGGCCGAACTGTGCCCGACTCTGCCGCCGCTACTCCGGCAGCGCCGGCGGCTGGCAAAGGCGCAAAAAACGCGGAAAGCGTCGCATTGCTGACCGCGCTTTGATGCTCTGCTGGCTAAACTAGGTTATTCATTTCTCCTCAGTCTCCTACCGTCATGTACCACCGCAACATCCTCATCGAGCAAACCGACCCCGAGCTGTTTGCCGCCATCCAGGCCGAAAACGCACGCCAGGAACACCACATCGAGTTGATCGCCAGCGAGAACTACGCCTCACCGGCCGTGATGGCGGCACAGGGCTCGCAGCTGACTAACAAATATGCCGAGGGCTACCCCGGCAAGCGCTACTACGGTGGCTGTGAAAATGTCGACGTCGCCGAGCAACTGGCCATCAACCGAGCCAAGCAATTGTTTGGGGCCGATTGCGCCAACGTCCAGCCGCACTGCGGCGCCTCGGCCAACGAGGCCGTTTTTCTGGCATTTCTCAAGCCTGGCGACACCATCATGGGCATGAGCCTGGCCGAGGGCGGGCACCTGACGCACGGCATGGCGCTGAACATGAGCGGCAAGTGGTTCAAGGTGGTGAGCTATGGCCTGAATGCGCGGGAAGAAATCGATTACGACGCCATGGAGCGCACGGCCCATGAGGCCCGCCCCAAGCTGATCATCGCTGGCGCCTCTGCCTACAGCCTGCGCATTGATTTTGAGCGCTTTGCCAAAGTGGCCAAGGCGGTAGGCGCCATCTTCTTGGTCGACATGGCGCACTATGCCGGCCTGATCGCTGCGGGCGTCTACCCCAACCCGGTGCCGCACGCCGA
>RFWA01000170.1 GCA_009922295.1 Betaproteobacteria bacterium | reverse complement strand
CCCAGACAGCGCCACCTCTGGATGAGCCTGCATGAAGCGGCACTGGAGCCGGATTTTCTCTGGATGCCATGCGTCATCCGAATCAAGAAAGGCGATATACGGTTGCTTGGCTGCCGCCCAACCGGCATTGCGCGCGCTGGCAGCGCCCATATTTTCATCCAACAAAACCAGACGAATCCAGCCAAAGGCATATTGGCCGGCGATTTGCCGCAGTAGATCGCGGGTGCCGTCGCCACTGCAGTCGTCGACCAGAATAAGCTCTGCAGGCACGTGAGATTGAGCCGCAACTGATGACACGGCACGCCCAATCGTGTCCTGGCAACGGAAACAAGGAATGACCGCAGAAACGGGCGCGATGGGTGTCATGCGTTCACCAAGCCACGCCAGACGGCGCCAATGCGGGCCGTCTGGCCCAGTAAAAGGCGCTTGACTATCATTCGAGTCAGCATGTACGTAGCCGCCACCCTGGGTAAGGCGGCGTAAAGACGCAAAAACCGCACGCCCGAGCGTGTAAAGTACTCATCAAGTGCAGGGCTACCCTTACCGAGACTCGCCGACTCCTTGTGCCAAATACGTGACCGCTCCGCCACGGCCAAATGCCATCCTTGCCGGCGCAATCGAAAGCAAAGGTCGGTATCTTCCCAATACATGAAATAAGTTTGCTCATCAAACAAGCCTGTATTGTGCAACGCTTGCACCCGCAGCAACATAGAGGCCCCGGAAACAAAATCAAGCGCGCCGGCCGATTGCAAGTGGCGCGAGGTGCCACGCCACAAGTCAACGCACCCCCCACCCCAAACTTGAACCTTATCTTTTTGCCCCGCCTCAAAGATGACAGAGCCAACGACACCAGCCTGAGGCTGGGCCATGGCAAAGGCTAGCAGCTCGCTCAGCGCCGAGGGCTCTACCGTGGCATCGCTGTTGACCAGCCAGACAAACTGGGCGCCGGCCTGAATCGCATGCCGTAAACCAAGGTTGCACCCGCCGCCAAAGCCAAGGTTGGTTGCTGATTGGAGCAGCTTGATCGACGGATAGGCTTCTCTGATACGCGGTACCGAATCGTCAGTTGATGCGTTGTCAACCACCACAATTTCAGCATGGGTATCCTGCAACTGCTGGAGCGACTCCAGGCAGGCAAGCGTGTCATGCCAGCCATTCCAATTAAGGACAACAATAAACACTCCCGTCATGCTACGACCCTTTGCTTGGGTTTGATGCGCAAGGCCGGCTTTTCCACCACATGCCACGACAACCACGCCAACCCATAAGTGGCAAGGACTGAAAGGACTAAGTGCCACTCAAAACTCCACCCCCGACCAAGGCCGAGATAAACCACGGTCTGTTGCACGGGAAACGCATAGATATAAACACCGTAAGACAAATCACCCAACAGCCCAGTCAGTCTGGCACCCCAGTCAAATTTGAAAGCCAACCCAACCAGACTGGCTGCGAAGCACAACATGAGGACCTGGGTCCAGGCCCGGTCACTGCTATTTACCAGGGCAATGATGCACAGGCTGAAGCAAAGCCAAAATCGATTCCGTATGTGGCTGGGGTGTTGGCGCGCAGAAAACAAGGCAGCCAAAGCCGCACCCACCCAAAATGTCGTGAGCATCTGAAAATGGGGCGCGAATCGTTGCCCGAAAAGCATCTCACCTATGGGACCGGCAATCACTGCAAGAAATAACGACAGCATGATGCGGGAATTTTGAGTAGCCCACGGCATTAAGCCGACGAAAGCAACGCTGACATAGCAAAAAAATTCAACCGGTAAGGTCCACAACGAGCCGTTAACGGCGCCTACATAAGGATTACCCTGAAAAACCCCCGGAAGGTACCCCTTATTCCACAGCATGGCGGTCGTAAGGTACTGGTAGGTCTGTCCAGCCAAAAAATAGTCCTGGGGATTGTGGATGGACACCCAGGGTCCCAGAAAAAAGACCGAAAGAAGGACTACCACCACCAAGCCTGGGAATATGCGCAAACATCTGCGCGCGAAAAAACGGATCAGGTGCGGATCGCTCACCCAACTGCGGTAAACCAGCATGCCGCTTAACAAAAAAAACAGCGTGACCCCCGCTCCCCCATAGGTGTTCAAGCCGAGAAAAAGGGGCTCTGACATTCCTGTCAGTGCAAATTGATGGCTGTACAGCACCATGGTTGCAGCGGCTAGGCGCAGCGCATCAAGTGAGTTGCGATGGTCGTCTCGAGTGGTCTGCATCAGGGACTTCCGACAGGCACTAGGCCGGCTTATGGGCCGAGAGCAAGTACTGATAGGTCAGCAGATCGCGAAACAGCCCTGCTGTAACAAAGTTGACCGACGCTTTTAGCGACGGCCAGTCGAAGCCCGCACTTAGGCAGCGCGGACCCTTTAAAAGGGGATGCGAGACCATGGCCAAGGCTGTGCGGCGTGTAAAAAACCGGAGGTGCGTTCGATCCAGCAGACCGGCCGTCTCGTAGTCCCACCGTCCCTGCAGCAACAGTGGCAAAACAACACTGTAGTGCCGAACATTGGGCAAACTCATCACAAGGGTGCCCCCCGGCGCCAGCTGGTCGGTCACCAATTGATCCACGACGCGCCAGGGATCGACCATATGCTCCAGAACGTCCAGACACAAGATCACATCAAATTTGGGTTGCGCAAAGCTGGAGCCTGATTTTTCAAAGTCTAGGCAATAAATCTCGTCCACCAACGAACGGGCACTTTCGGCCGCGGCAGACGAAATTTCCACGCCAACTGAGTATTCAGCTCGGCCAGAAGCTCGTAACCACGCAAGCGTCGCTCCCGACCCGCATCCGACCTCCAGAACGCGACCACACCGAGGCGGCAGGAGGGGCGCTATTTCCTTGCGTGCGTGGGCGAAGTACGCGCTTGATTTTGCTTCGTAGTTTTGCATGACTCAGCCTGAAAACCCTGCCATCTGCCTGGTCATATGGCTGCGCCACATCAAAGCCAAAGCGGCATAGTCCAAGACGCTTCTAGCCAGGCATGCATAGGCGGCTCCCACCAACCCGAACGCAGTCACCGACACATAAAGAACAGCCGAGTAAGGCAACAATTCTCCAAGATGCAACTTTGCCACAGGTCTGACCCTGCCAGCCGCTTGCAGGGCGGTGAAGGGAATTTGTGCCAGTGCATTGATGCCAAAAGCGACCAGCAAGATTCGGGTGAGCTCGCTGCTCTGCGCTTCAAATGAGGACCCCAGCCACAGACGCAGCGCAAGCGGCGTGGAAATGTAAGCCACAATGACAAGTGCGATCACCACCCACACGCTTAACAGGTTGGAGCGGTTCACCAGCCGATGCACGGCGTGCGCACTGCCGGACTGCAGCCCCCCCCCTCGGTATAAACGCGCCAACTCGGGCAACAATACACTGCAAAAGGCGGCGATAAGCAGGGGCAACCGGGATACCACGTCAAAGGGAAGAGCGTACGCCGTGACGGCTGATGCTGACATCACCACACCAATCACAAAACGGTCAACGTACACGATCACCGGTCCGACGATATTGCTAACGGTGGCCCAGCCGCCAAAAACCAGCAATGGTTTCAACCAGCTCAATCGGGCCGAACGCAACAACTGCAGCACAAAGCCTGCCACGTTACGCTGTGTGTCGCAGGCGACCAGCCACAACAAGGCAAACACCTGAAGCAATCTTACAGCCGAGATGCAGCAACAGGCCCAAAGCAGATCCGTCGAAAAGACAGCAGTGGCGCAAGGCCCGACCATAAGCAAGATACCTGTGGGGATACGGACCAGGTTCAGCGCACGAAAAGCACCTACCCCCTCCAGATGACCACGCAACACCGACGACAACAACAAAAGGGGCAGGCTAGGGACCATCCACATCAGAGCGCGCTCAACCTCGCTCGAGAAATCTGGCGAAGACAGTTTGACCGGCAGGCGCCAGAACGTGATGCTGAACACCAGAAGAATTGCAGCCAAAGCGCCCGTGGCCAACAACAATACCGAGGCTGTTCCAAGAACATGCAGCTCGGCGGTCTCGCGTTCGGGCTGATGACGCCAAGAAGCCACCGCGACTGTGACAGCGCGGCCTAGTCCCATGTCCAGAAAACTAAAGTAACCGACTACAACCCATATCAAAGACAGCACGCCCAGCCGTTCCTGACCCAATTGGTGCATCAAGAACGGCACCGCAGCTAGCGCGGCAATCATGGGCAACAGATTGCCAAGAAGCGACCACGCCGCGGGCCGATAAAGACCCGTCAACGACCCATCACGAATCAACTTGAAAATATTCAATGGCTGCAACTTCAAAATGATGCCCGATCACTTGTTGCTTTACGGTTTAAATGAAGCGGAAAGAGTAGCTGCATATAAGCGCGCATCAACACTGAGGAAGCGGCGCAAGAGCGTGAGGAAAATGCGCTATCGCTCGGATGAAAACTTACAGACGGTGACCGGTTTGTGCCGTCGGCCATTGTACAGAGACAGCCTAATCATACGATCGGCGACCCACGCAGGACCGCGGCCGACTAAAGCCGTACTTCTAAGAATTTAGACCCTTACCCCTACTGCGGAGGCGCGCCCAAGCTTAAAGTGAGGCGCATTCAAACCGAATTTTTCAGGAGTTGCCATGACCAAGAGACCGCCCAAGTCCACCGCTACAAAAACGACTCGAGCCACCAAAGCCAGCGCCCGCAGCGCCAAACCGGCCCCCCCAACAGCCGACGCGCAAGCCGAGGGCAGCAAAGCCTTCGAGGCCTTGGTCAAAGAAGGGGTGACCCTGCAGCGAAAAACTCAGTCTGCCGCCGAAGACAAAATTGCCGAGGCGGCTAGCAAGATGTCCAGCATAGCGACCGACATGTCTGCCAAGGCCACTGGCCAATGGGACAAGCTGGAGACTATTTTTGAAGACCGCGTGGCCAAGGCGCTGGGCAAGCTGGGGGTGCCTTCAGCCAAAGACATCAACGCCTTGATGGCCCGCGTTGATGAACTCAACAAGAGCGTCCAACAGCTGTCGGCCCAAGTAGCCGCCAATCCGAGAAAAAAACCAGCGGCCAGACGTGCCGCCCCGCGCAAGGCCGCTTCAGTGCCAATTTGAGTGTCAACGCTGACTTCATTGCTGCAGCGCAATGAATTTTCAGACGACAGACGCCTACACTTTGCATTTATGGCATGTTGCGTTCCACCCCGAGCCACTCCAGCATGGTGAAAAAAGCGCCGCGGCGCACCGCTGAGCGAATTCTGGAGACGACGCTCACCTTGTTCAACCGCTTTGGTGAACCCAACGTCTCGACCACCCTGATCTCTAGCGAGCTCGGCATCAGCCCTGGCAACCTGTACTACCACTACCCTGCCAAAGATGAGTTGATCAACGCTTTGTTTGACCGCTTTGAGGTCGAACTGAATGGGTTGTTGGGGGCTGCTGAGCAGGTGCGGGACGTTGAAGAGGCCTGGTTCTTTTTTCACAGCCTGTTCGAGCTGATCTGGCAGCACCGGTTTTTGTACCGCGACCTGAACGACCTGCTGAGCAAAAATCGGCGGTTGGAGACGCATTTTCAGTCGGTGCTAAAAAACAAGACCCACGCCATCAAGGGTCTGCTGGACGGCATGGCCCGCGCCGGGGCCCTGCGTAGCGACGCCCGCGAGCTAGACACCACGGCCACCAGCATGGTGGTGGTGCTGACTTACTGGCTCAGTTTTGAGTACGTCCGCGATCCGCGCCATGCCCACGAAGCGGCCAACGCACAGGCCGCGCTGATGCGTGGGGCGCAACATGTGTTGAACCTGCTGGCGCCCTACCTGGAACAGGGGCAGCGCCTG
>RFWA01000169.1 GCA_009922295.1 Betaproteobacteria bacterium | reverse complement strand
ATGGCAGCAGCAGTGCAGATCGCGGGCATCCGCAAGGTGTTTGGCAAGGGCGAGCGCGCGGTGGAGGTGCTCAAGCGCATCGACATCGACGTGGCGCCGGGCGAGTTCCTGATTCTGGTCGGCCCCTCGGGCTGCGGCAAATCGACCCTGCTCAACATCATTGCCGGCCTGGAAGAGCCGAGCGAGGGTGAGCTTCGCATCGCCGGGCGCAATGTGCTGGGCGTAGCGCCGGCGCAGCGCGACATTGCCATGGTGTTCCAGAGCTACGCGCTCTACCCCACCATGAGCGTGGCCGACAACATCGGCTTTGCGCTGGAAATGCGCAAGGTGCCCAAGCCCGCGCGCGCCAAGCGCATCGCCGAAGTAGCCGCCATGCTGCAGATCGAGCACCTGCTGGAGCGCCGGCCGGCACAGCTGTCGGGTGGCCAACGCCAGCGGGTGGCCATGGGACGGGCCCTGGCGCGAGACCCCCAGCTGTTTTTGTTTGACGAGCCCCTGTCCAACCTGGACGCCAAGCTGCGGGTGGAGATGCGCGCCGAGATCAAGCGCCTGCACCAGCTCAGCGGCATCACCAGTGTTTATGTGACGCACGACCAGATCGAGGCCATGACGCTGGGCAGCCGCATCGCCGTCATGAAAGACGGCGTGTTGCAACAGATCGGCACGCCGGACGACATCTACAGCCGCCCGGCCAACACCTATGTGGCCGGCTTCATCGGCTCACCTACTATGAATTTCATAGCTGGAACCCCAATAAGCACGGGGTCTGGAGGTCTTTTTTCCTTTGAAGGTGGGCAACTGGCGCTGCCCTGCCCGTCCGCCGCCCAGGCCACTTTAGGCCTTCGGCCCGAGCACCTGCAGCTGCAGGCCGATGCCCCCTGGCGCGGCCAGGTGCTGCTGGTGGAGCCCACCGGCGCCGACACCTTTGTCGTGGTGCAAACCACCGCCGGCCCGGTCACGGTGCGGGTGGCGCCGCAAACCCCGGTGCAGGTGGGCGAACCCATTGGCCTGGCGGTGAGCGCGGCGCACGCCAACTGGTTTGATGCCGAGAGCGGGCGGCGGCTCTCGGCCTGAGCGGCACGGCGAGGCCAGCCGCGCCCTGGTCATCAGCTCATTTCCAGCTCAAGTCGAGCTTTCTGCCGTGCGCAGCGCAATCCCGCAAATAGAGGTTGATGAGGCTCTGGTA
This sequence comes from Betaproteobacteria bacterium, assembly GCA_009922295.1. Lineage (GTDB taxonomy): Bacteria > Pseudomonadota > Gammaproteobacteria > Burkholderiales > Burkholderiaceae_C > Rhodoferax. The sequence goes on along the minus strand of RFWA01000169.1, from coordinate 4,671 downwards.
CGGGATACCCACCTGGTCCGAGATGGCCTTGAAGTAGCCGATGGAATCCTCATCGAGACGGATCGTGATCTGCTTCTTGAGCTGTGACGCGTAGGGATTTTGTCGGGCCTTGGAGAAATCGTATTCTTTTTTCATGAGGGTCACCTCTGCGTGTATTGCCTTGATTCTTGCGGTGTCGCCTTGCGGGCCGAAATGATCCGAATGACCTGGTCGTCATCCCGATAGCAATGGCAAGCCAGAATAAGCCGCAAGTTGCCACTGATGCCTAACAAAACAAATCGGTCTTCTGACCCCGAATGATCTGGATCATCGATTAATTGAGCTCGCTCATCAAAGAACACGGATCGAGCTTCGTCGAAAGAGACGCCATGCTTTTTTGCATTGGCAGCAGCCTTCCGGGGATCCCACTCGAAACGTAAGGCACTCATAACTACAGTGTAATTACACCGAAGGTCGCTGGCAAGCCTGAAAGCCTGCTGCCTGTGAAAGGATCGGTAAAGTGGCCGCGCAGTGGGAAACCACCACCCTCGGGTAACTCGCGCTGCCCTGCCCAGCCGCCGCCCAGGCCACTCTGGGCCTGCGGCCCGAGCACCTGCAGCTGCAGGCCGATGCCCCCTGGCGCGGCCAGGTGCTGCTGGTGGAGCCCACCGGCGCCGACACCTTTGTCGTGGTGCAGACCGCCGCCGGCCCGGTCACGGTGCGGGTGGCGCCGCAAACCCAGGTGCAGGTGGGCGAACCGATTGGGCTGGCGGTGAGCGCGGCGCACGCCAACTGGTTTGATACCGAGACCGGGCAGCGGCTGGTTTGAACAGCTCGGGCTAATGCGTATCGGCACTTGTGCTAAATTGCGGCGGTAGTCACTTTTGACTACCTTTAGCCTTGGAGCAAGAGATGGCCACCTTAAGCACGGCGAGCAAACCCACCAGTTTGAAGTTACCCGCGGTACTCAAAACGCAGCTTGAGCAGGAGGCCCAGCGGGCGGGCTTGAGGATCAACGCCCTGAGTGACATGACGGCCAGCGGATCTGGCCATGAACTGGGTGATGTCCGCGCCTACTTTTCCAGGTTGGCCCGGCACCGCCAAGGGCTGCAAGCCAAGCCAGATCTCCTCGCGCAAACGCCCTTGGGTTGATGGCTGTGCCTCGGGTATTTCTGAGCCAGGGCGCTTTGGACGACCTGCTTCGGCTGGAAGAGTTTCTCTGCCAGTCTGAAGATCCAATGGCGGGCGAATTGCTGGATTTCATCCTGGACGCCCTGCAGGTGTTGACGCATCAGCCCGGCATCGGTCGGCCGGTTGAAGGGGGTCTGCGTGAACTGATTATTTCGCGCAGGCGCAGCGGCTACCTGGCGCGCTACGCGTTCGACGAGGCCCGCGACCTGGTGCTGATTGCACGCATTCGCCATCAGCGGGAATCCGGCTATTCGGCGGATGAGCTTTAAAGTGCCCTGAATGAACGGGTTGGGCGAATCGATCGGCCAGGCGGTTCGTGTTGAGGTGTGTGCACAAACAGTGGCAATAAAGTTATGGCGTAAATTGATCTTAATTGATAAAATTTGTGACACACACCCCGCAAAATTCCGATTCCCTTGAACGCCCCTTCCAGCTCACCACAACCTGACGGCTTACGCCCCGTGGGGAGCGGCATGGCAATGAGCATTGACATGCCGCTGCTCAATGCCTTGCAGGACGGCGTTGTGCTGCTGAACCGGGCTGGCCAAGTGACCGATTTCAACCGGGCCGCGCGGCCCTGGCTCACGGCATGCGCCAAGGCGCAAACCCTGCTGGCCGAGCACATTCAGCAACAGATCGAGCACCCCGGACCTGGCCCAGTGGCCCTTGAGCTGCTTGAACCCTTCGAGCCGCTTGACGGGCCCGGTGGGGCTTCCTTGGCACCCGCGCTTCACCTGTGCCGCCATGGCGCGCAGGGCTACGCCTTGGTGATCGCCCCCGGACAGCCACAGACCAACACCGCCGCCGAACCACAAACCCGCCTGTTCGACCTGCTCGGCGAAGCCATTCGCCATGAGTTCACGCACTGGCGCAGCGCACTAGACCGGGTGGCGCCACCGGCCCAGCAGGCGCCGGCATTGGCCGACCTCGCCAGCCAATCGCAACGCCTGAGCCGCTTGCTGGTGGTATTCGACCAACTGTCCTCAATGCGCAGTGAGCAGTTGCCCAAGCAAAGCGAGCGCCTGTCGCTGATGACGCTGACGCAAGCCGTGCTGGCCAGCATGCCGCAGCGGCGGGCCGACTATGCGCTGATGGTGGCGCCGGGCGCATCAGCCAAACAGCATGGCATGCTGTACGGCCACGCGGCGCTGCTGACCGCCGGCCTGCGTGCCTTGCTTGAAACCCTGGACCAGGGGGCGCCGCCGCACAGCCAGATCGAGCTCTGGGTGCGCCAGAGCGGCCGCCATGTCGTGCTGAACAGCCGCTTTGCCAGCGGCAGCGGTGTCAGACGGCGCAACCCGGCCCCAGCGGCACCCAACGCCGAAGCGCCAAGCCTGCGCCTGGAGGCCGAGCTGCGCTTACCCTTGGCGCGGCGCATCGTCGAGCTGCATGGCGGGCAGCTCAGCACCGAGTCGCTGGATACTGCACCTGGCAGGCCACAGCGACAGGGCATTGCCGCCTTCACCCTGTTGTTGCCCACAGGCGCGGCCGGCGAGCCCCAGCGACGCCCCGAGTGCGCCGACTGCCCAACCGCGCAACAAGCCGAAGCCTACGCCCGCGACCTCGCCACGCTGATGATGCGGCCCGACAGCGCCGCCGAGATGTCGGGCGAAGAAATCGCTTTTTTGATGCACGTGATCACCCACCCAACCGCCCCTGAAACGGGCATACCAACACCATGAAAAAAATCCTGATTGTTGACGACCATGCCGACATGCGTCGCCTGCTGGCCATTTCTGCGGGCAACGAGTACGAGGTGATGGAAGCCGAAGACGGCGAAAGCGCCTTTGAAGCAACGCGGCGCCTGCGCCCGGACGCCGTGTTGCTGGACATCATGATGCCAGGCGCCATGGACGGCCTGCAGGTGCTCGACGCGATCCGGGCTGACCCGGCGCTCAAGCACATTCGCGTGGCCATGGTCACCGCCCGCGGCCAGGCCACCGACCTCAGCGCCGGCAAGGACCACGGCGCTGACGCCTACTTTGTCAAGCCGTTCAGTCCGCTCAAGCTCTTAAGCTGGTTGAGGACCCAGCTGAATTAAGCGTTTTTTTGCGTATTGGTCGGCCATGACAACACCGCCTAGCCCTTCCAGGCTGCAGATCAAAGCGCCGCTGCCGAAGCAGTTTCTGCGCCAGCCCCTGACCTATCAACTGGTCTGGATCTGGTTTCTGGGGCTGAGCTGGATGATCCTGCTCACAGGTGGGGGTTGGCTCGGTTTCCAGCTCGTCATCAAACATCGGCTGAACTCGATCTCACAGTTTTCCGTCGATAGCATCCTTCAAGGCGTACAGCAGAATATCGACCTGAACCTGCAACGCCGAGACTTAGAACTGCAAAGGGTCGGCAAACTGGCCAGGGACAAATCAGCGCCGCTTGACGCCCAGTCGACAAACACCGTCATTTTGCGGGCCGACGGCCAAACTGACCCGCGCAGCAATCCCCTGAGCCCAGCTGGGCTCAAGCAGGCGGCTGCGGCACTGGCCGAGCACCAAGGGCAGGACACCGGCCAAATGCACATATCGGCGCCAGTCCAGAACCCACAAACTGGCGCCTGGGCCCCCCAACTGAGTCGCCGCATCAATGACGCGGACGGCAGCTTTCAGGGCATCGTGCTGAGCGAGTGGGATGCAAGCGAGATTAGTTCTTATATGTTGGGGACACTTTATTTAGACGGGGGCGTTACCCTGCTGATGGACCTGGATGGCCGCATCCTGTTCAAGGCGTCGGAGGCTCGCTTGGGCACCAGTGGTGCTGTGCCGATGGCATCGCTGCTCAGCCAGCAAGCCGACAACGATGGCGTTAACGGCCCTAGCGGCTACCTGGGCACGCTGGACGGCGTCGACAACATACCCCGCTTGTTTGTGTGGCGCAAGTTACCGCACTACCCTTTGTACGTCATGAAGGGCGCGTCCAAGGAAGGTCTTGACGACCTTGCTCTGCCCGCCAGGCGGTTGATGTTGACTCTGGTGTTGATCATCAACGGGCTCCTGTTGTTCGCCACGGGCTGGATGCACGTTTACGCGACACAGGTGAATGCCACCCTGAAAGAACGCCAAGACGCCGAGAAGGCCCTGCGCGACAAGGAGCAGCGCATCGATTTTGCGCTGACCGGCAGCGACAGCGCTGAGTGGAGTCTGCATCTGCCGGACAACCGCCTGTATTTGTCGGCTCACATGGCGACGCTGCTGGGCTACGCCACCGAATCCACCCAGCATGATCCGGAGAGTTGGCAGCGTTTTGTGCACCCGGATGACCAGCCCAAACTGGCGCCCATTTTTGCATTGCGTGACAGCGCCAATGACGAGGCCCTTGTTTTCACCCTGCGCCTAAGGGCGAAAAACGGCGCATACCGCTGGATGCAGTACCGTGGTCGCATCACATCACGAGACGAGAACGGCAAAGTGACCCTGGTGTCTGGCCTGGCCAGAGACATCACTGAGCAGCAGATCACCCAAAGCATCGTGCGCGACCGGACGGCCCAGCTCGATGTGATCTTCAATT
>RFWA01000168.1 GCA_009922295.1 Betaproteobacteria bacterium | reverse complement strand
GGTGCTGAATGGCTGTTTCGCGGGCTGGCTAAGGTCGATGTGACGCACGTGCCGTTTCAGCCGGCTGCGGCCACCAATGCGGTGGTCAGCGGGCAAGTGCCTATTGCCTCCACCTCAATGCCCCCTGCGGTCCCTTTTGCCAAGGCCGGCAAGGTACGCCCGATTGCCGTGATGTCGCTCAAGCGCAGCCCGGCCCTGCCTGATGTACCGACCGTGGCCGAGCTGGGCTTCAAAGACTTTGAAGCCAACACCTGGTTTGCCGTGTTCGCCCCCGCCAAGACGCCAACTGCCGTGCTGGACTTGCTGAACGTAGAGATCAACAAGGCCCAGGCCGTCAAATCGGTGCAGGAGCGTTTTGAAAACCTGTCGCTCGAAGCCGGTCGCATGGACCGCCCCACGCTGCGCCGTTATGTCGAGGGCGAGGTCGGCAAGTGGGGCCGACTGGTCAAGGAATTGAGCATCAAGGTCGAGTAATCTTTGTCCGGACCAATTCAATCATTTCAAACAACTCAATCAGGACAAGCGATGCGTTTTGCAAGTTACAACACCGGCGGCACCCCTGGCTGGGGGCTTTTGGCTGACGGCGGCGTGCTCGATGGCCAGCAGCTTGGCGATGGCTTGCCGCCTACGCTGCGTGGATTTATTGCGCAGTGCGCGGCCCAGCCCCAATTGCTGGCCGCTGTGGCCGCCCGTGCCAAGGTGGCCACGCCCAGTCCGCTGGGCGCTGTGACGCTGGCGCCTTGCGTGCCCGACCCCGGCAAGATCATTTGTCTGGGCGTGAACTATGTGGACCATGCCAAAGAGGGTGGCAACGCCATCGCCGATTTCCCGGCGTTCTTTTTGCGTTGCAACACCTCGCTGCTGGCGCACGGCGCGCCCTTGCAGGTGTCACCCACCTCTGACAAGCTTGATTTCGAGGCCGAGTTGGCCGTGGTAATCGGGCAACGCACACGCTTTGTTTCCGAAGCCGATGCGCTGAAATCGGTGTTTGGCTACGCCTGCTTCAACGACGGCTCCTACCGCGACTACCAGCGCAAGGCTAGCCAGTGGACCATCGGCAAGAACTTTGACGCCAGCGGCGGCTTTGGTCCGTGCCTGGTGACTGCCGATGAACTGCCCGCGGGGGGTGTGGGCCTGCGCATCCAGTCCATCTTGAATGGCAAGATCATGCAGGACGCCAATACCAGTGACATGGTGTTTGGCGTCGCACGCACCATCGCTTTGCTGTCCCAATGCCTTACCCTGGAGCCTGGCGATGTGCTGGTCATGGGCACGCCCGGTGGCGTAGGCTATGCCCGTACGCCGCCAGTGTGGATGAAGGCCGGCGACACCATTGACATCAGCATCCAGGGTATCGGCGTTCTCTCCAACCCGGTTACTGCATGAGAGACATCGATCTCACCAACATCACCGAGGCTGCCGCGCAGACCTTCCAAGGGCTGCCGGACGCCCGTCAGCGGGTTTTGGTGCAAGCACTGGTCAAATCGCTACACCAGTACGCTAAGGACACCCAGCTCACGCACGCCGAGTGGCGAGCCGCGCTGATGTTCTTGCACAGGGTTGGGGACATCTCCAGCGACAAGCGCAGCGAGTTCTCGCTGTTGTCCGATGTGATGGGCTTGTCGAGCATGGTGGATCTGCTGGCCTCGGATCCATCAGCTACGCCCGGTAGCGTGCTGGGGCCTTTTCATGCTTTGGGCTCGCCCTGGCTGAGTAGCCCCGCCAATTTAATCGGTGCCAATGACGGCCAGCGCGTGCTGCTGCGAGCCAGCGTGTGTGACACCTCAGGGCAGCCCTTGCCCGCAGCCACCATCGACTTCTGGCAAAACGCCGCCAATGGCCTTTATTGGCAGATCGACCCCAGCCAGCCCCCCGACAACCTGCGCTGCCAGCTCAAGGTGACGGCTGAAGGCCGATTCGAAATTGCGACCATTCGCGCAGTGCCCTATGAAATTCCGACCGACGGCCCGGTCTGGCTTGACCTGGTGCAACCGGCTGGGCGCAGCGCCTGGCGGCCGGCGCACTTTCATTTGATCGTCTCGGCACCGGGTTACCGCACCTTGGTGACTGAATTGTTTGACGCTGAAGACCCCTACCTCGATAACGATGTGGTTTTTGGCGTGCGCGACGCGCTGGTGGGCCGCTACCATGATGTGATCGATCCGCAAGCCTGCGCACGCATCGGGCTTACCGGTAGCACGGTGCCGGTGATGAATATCGACATTCGCCTGGCTGCTGTCTGACGCCCCACTTTAACCCCCAAGGAGAGTTCATATGCAACGCAGAAAAATCTTTGAAACAACCGCCAAGCTGGGACTAGGCGCTCTAGCCGGTTGCGCACTGCCGGGTCATGCTGCCAGCGACACCAAGACGCCATTTGAGGTGCCTGCCACCTACGTGCCCATCGTTGGCAGCGACATGATGTTCCCCGTGCGCCGCATTTACTGCATTGGCCGCAACTACGCTGCCCATGCACGCGAAATGGGTTCGGATCCGACCCGGGAACCACCTTTCTTTTTTCAAAAACCCACCGACGCAATCCAGAATGTTGCTCCCGGCACTGTTGCCGACCACCCCTACCCGACGTTGACCAAGAATTACCATTACGAGGTGGAGTTGGTGGCGGCACTCCATAAGGGGGGGAGCAGCATTCCGATGGCCACTGCCTTGGAACACGTCTACGGCTATGCGCTCGGGCTCGACATGACCCGGCGCGACTTGCAGCGCGCCTTGGGCGACGAAAAAAAGCCATGGGAGATCGGCAAGAGCTTTGACAGGTCGGCGCCTATCGGCCCACTGCATCTGGCCACGCAGACTGGGCCTTTCACCAAGGGCAGCATTTGGCTCAAGGTCAACGGCCAGACCAAGCAAAACGCCAACCTGAACCAGATGATCTGGAGCGTGGCCGAGCAGATCAGCAAGCTTTCCGAAGCCTTTGAGCTGATGCCTGGCGACATCATTTATTCCGGCACGCCAGAAAACGTCGGTCCGGTGGTTCGCGGCGACGTGATCGACTGCCACATCGATGGACTGCCGAACCTGAGCGTGAAAATCGTCTGAGCCTGCTTCCTACATCACGACCGGCGCCCTCTTCGGCATTAGGCCGAGCCTTGATTTGCGCTGCCGATGCCCTGAGATTGGTCAGTCGGTGTGGCCGCCCTCTCGGGCTTCCTTGGCGACCAGGGTGGCGGTGCGCGTGTAGTGCTGCACCAGCATCTGCACGGCCTCGTCGGCCTTGCCGCCGATAGCGGCTTCAAAAATGGCCATATGCTCGGCGTGCACGTTGCGCGAGCTGAAACTCTGCCCTGCAGCCACCTGCCTGAAGCGGTAAGCCTCGTCCGCCAGGTTTGCGCAAAAACTGAGCAACCAGCGTGATGGGCAACGCGCCAAGAGCGTCCGGTGAAAGTCGCGATGCAGCGATTCCCACGCCGGGTTGGGTACATACTGGGTGTCGGCCAATGAGCGTGGGGTGCGCGACAGTTGGTGTACCAGCAGCACCAGCGCATGCTCCCAGTCGGAATCGCGCGCCTGGATGGAATCGCGCAAGGCCAGACTCTCCAGCCGGGCCCGGGTCTGCGCCAGCGTCGGCAGTTCATCCCACTTCAGCGCCGAGACGCTAAAGCCGCGTTGGTCGGTCCGGTCGACCAGGCCCTCGGCTGACATCCGGCTGAGCGCCTCGCGCAGGGGGCTGGCACCGACCTTGTAGCGCTGGCTGATGGCCTCCACCCGCAGCTTGCTGCCGGGCTCGAGGATGCCGTGCGTGATGTCCCAGCGCAATTGCTCGTAGACAGCGCTGGCTCGGGTGATGCCGCCAGCGCCATTGCCAGAAGACTCCAAGGGTGGCTTGCGTGCCATGGGTGGTGGTGTTGAGGATGCTTGGAGCAAACGCCCCAGAGCTTAATTAATCGATTGACTGAAGTTTATCGCAGCCCCGAGCAAAACCCCCTGGTTTTGGCTACTCTCCGCGGTACTCTGAATGTGCAGAGAACGCCCCTGCTGTGAGCGCTATATCGCCACGCGAAATGCCCGCTTGCTTTGCGGCGTCCTGCCAACCGTCCACGGCGCAAGCCACTTCTTCGACAATTTCCTTGGCACGCGCGGGCGCTGTCCCGTAAAACTCCGCCGTGCTCAGAACCGTCTTAAGGCTTGGACGGTTGTCCACATCATCAAGGTTCAAGACGTGTTCCCCCTTGTCGATGTTCGGGTTCACATCAAAGGCGGGAGCAAGCCGCCAACCTGTCGCGGCCAGCACGAAGCCGTGATTGCGCAAGTGGTCGTCCCTGTTGCCCACCGCCACATTGAAAGCCACCCTGCGAAACAGCTGCGCCAGGTCTTCGGCAACGTGGGCGCCGTCACCGTGGGCGCGAAGGAACTGTGCCATCTCCAGGTAGCTTGTGCCCTCACTGTGCTCCTTACGCAGCAGCGTCATCGCAGAGGCGTAGAACCGCCGTGCGCCGCGTGCGCGATCAAAGCGCTCCACGCAGAAGGTGTGAAACGTGTTGTTCAAGCGCACAGACCTGGCCGGCGGCACGTCCACGCCAGCTATGCCGGCCAGACCGTGCACCACATGTTCCCATGCGCCAATGTCTCGGTCATCGTCGCGCGCCGGAAACTTGCCAATCCACAAGGAGCCATCCGCCTCGGTGAAATTTGCTTTGGGGCGCGCTCCACCCAGGGATGCGCCTGGCGCCACCAGCACGGTTAGCCACTTGCGCAGCGCGTCAAGGTCGTCGATATGCCTGCCACTGAGTTGGTAGGCGACGGCCTCCAGCTCACGCAGCGTTGTGATGGGCGGCGCCGCCATCTTCTCGTGGCCAAGAAACTCTGTGGTTCCGGCGAGCCGAAACCGCAGTGCGCCTTGCCGCGTGAAGTCCTGAACGCCCACTAGGAAGTCCCACGCGTAGAGCGTCCGTGGCGCCCGCTTCTCGTCTTTGGCCAGCAACGCTTCACGTCGCTTCATGAGCGTCTGGCCCCAGCGGTCCGGCGACGAGTCCAAGAAAATCCCGAAGTTGCCGAGTTCCGGTTTGGGAAAGAAGGGGGCGTCGTCCAGGGTCAGGTCTGGGTCAAGCGCAAACGCGCGAGGGTCTCCAAGCCAGGTCCGCTCATAGTGGAAACGAATTTGGCCGCGGTCATGAGCGAGGATGCCCACCTGGCACGGCGGCCCAAGGTCGCAGTCGAGCCAGACTTCAAGAACGTTGTCTCGGCCGCTCATGACGCGCTTTGATCGGCCCCAGTTAGCGCGGGTTTTGAAGTTTGGGCAGGCCGCCGGCGATGGCTGGTCCTTGGCGTTGCTAGTGCCAGGTCTTGCAGCTTGCGCCCGACCTTGTCGTCCGCTGCCAAACCGTTGACGTCGCCTTCGATTCCCAGCGCCACCATCACACGCAGGTATGTGCCCATCGTTGCGCCAGGGTCGCCCGCTTCCACCTTGTACAGGGATGTGCGGGAGATCCCTGCCCGCTGGGCGACGACGGCATTGCTCAGCTTTCGGCGCATCCGCGCGAGTTTGAGCCGCTCTCCGAGCTGGGAGAGCAGCCTTTGCTCTTGCGGAAAGACGACTGGCGGTTTACTTGGCATTCAGTCATTATAGTCAAATAAATAAACAAATGTCCATAATGAAGAAAAATTATCAGTTTTATTGCGTCGTCCATCGCGACGCGCTGTCGTAAATTGAGCTTGCTGTTAAGCCGGGGCTCAGGCCAGCCGGCCTACTTTTTGCGTTGCATCTGCCAAATGCGCATGCAGCGCGTCGATGCAGGGTTGAAATGCCGTCCCGCATCACAAACCCGTCTGGCCTGACCGGCGTGAGCTGCCCGAGCGCTTCTATTTCTTCGGGCACAGACGCTAAAGCTCGCCCAGCGGCGCTTTCTGATGTTTTGTGTCAAATCGG
>RFWA01000167.1 GCA_009922295.1 Betaproteobacteria bacterium | reverse complement strand
GGCGATGTGCTGATCGACCAACTGGTCCAGATGCAGCGCAGCGGTTTTGACAGCGCAGTGCTGCGTGCCGATCAGGATGCCAGCGCCGCCCAAGCACAATTTGCGCGGTTCTCCGCCTTCTACCAGGGCGATGCCCGCACCCTCGCCCCCCTGTTTGCCCGGTAAAGCCGCCTTGCCGTCGGTCAGCAATTAGAACCGGCCAAAATAAGGCCTCTGAAACCCAATAAAATAGTGGGTTTCCACCCATTCGTCGATAACCAACATGACCCACACCGTCACCGAAGCCTGTATCAAGTGCAAATACACCGATTGCGTGGACGTCTGCCCGGTGGACTGCTTTCGTGAAGGCCCGAATTTTTTGACCATCGACCCTGATGAGTGCATAGACTGCGCGGTCTGCATTCCGGAGTGTCCGGTCAACGCCATCTACGCCGAAGAAGACGTACCCGCTGACCAGCAACACATGACGGCGCTCAATGCAGAGTTGTCGCGCCTGCCAGGATGGAAGAGCATCACCAAGCGCAAGGCGCCGCTGCCTGATGCCGACGAGTGGAAAGATATAGCCAATAAATTGCCTCTGATGGTCCGCTAAGCGGGCAGTTCAATCAACATGGATCTTCAAATGAATGCCGAGGCAAGCTCGGTGGCCCTGTCTCTGGGCGGCGCGATCGACACGGACGCGGTGATCGTGGGCGCCGGCCCGGTCGGCCTGTTTCAGGTGTTTGAGCTCGGCCTGCTGGAAATAAAGGCTCACGTGATCGACTCGCTGGCCTACCCCGGCGGCCAGTGCGTTGAGCTATACCCCGACAAGCCCATCTACGACATCCCCGCTGTACCCGTGTGCACCGGCCAAGAACTGACCGACAACCTGCTCAAACAGATTGCCCCCTTTGGCGCCACCTTCCACTACGGGCAAGAGGTGACCACGGTGCAAAAACAGGACGACGGGCGCTTCTTTGTCGAGACCTCCAAAGGCACCCGCTTTCTGACCAAAACCATCTTTATTGCCGCCGGTGTGGGCGCGTTTCAGCCGCGCACACTCAAGGTGGACGGCCTGGATGCTTTTGAGGGCAGCCAACTGTTTTACCGCGTCAAGAACCCCGACGACTTTGCCGGCAAAAATCTGGTGGTCGTCGGCGGCGGCGATTCTGCCTTGGACTGGGCGCTGGATTTTGTCAAAGACAGCCCGCACAAAGCCGAGAGCGTCATCTTGATCCACCGGCGCGATGGTTTCAAGGCTGCGCCCGCCAATGTGGCCAAGATGAAAGAGTTGTGTGAGGCTTACGAGATGCAATTCATCGTTGGCCAGGTCACCGGCTATGAAGAGCGCGACGGCAAGCTCACTGGCGCCAAGGTAACCGGTGCCGATGGCGTGACCCGTGTTGTACCGCTGGACGTGCTGCTGGTGTTTTTTGGCCTCAGCCCCAAGCTCGGTCCCATCGCCGAATGGGGCCTGGACATCGAGCGCAAACAGCTCAAGGTGGACACCGAGAAATTCTCTACCAGCGTGCCAGGGATCTTTGCCGTGGGAGACATCAACATCTACCCCGGCAAGAAGAAGCTCATCCTGAGCGGCTTTCATGAATGTGCCCTGGCCGCCTTTGGCGCCATGCCCATCATCTCCCCCGACAAGAAGGTGTTTTTGCAGTACACCACCACCAGCCCCAAGCTGCACAAGGTGCTGGGCGTGGAAAGCCCGGTGTTCGACTGAACCCTCAGTGAAGCAGTCAAAAACCAGTCCGCACAGTCAAATTTGCCAATTTCCCTGGCTATAATCTCAGGCTGTATTCCTCGATAGCTCAGTCGGTAGAGCGCCGGACTGTTAATCCGTAGGTCCCTGGTTCGAGCCCAGGTCGAGGAGCCACTACAAGCCTTACGGCACATAGATACCCTGCTATTCAAAAGATAGCAGGGTTTTTTGTTTTGGAAGCGGGCTAGCACCGGGCTAGCATCAAAAAGCGTTTTTTGGTGCGGCATAATTTTTTGCGCCAGTGCTTTTGCTGCCACACGCTCAGCCCACAGCAGTTGGATTTGCTGTTAGTGCAACATCCTTCCTGTAATTTCCCGGAGCATTGAATTTGGCAGTTTTTGGTTCTGGGAATTTTTCAATAGGCCCCTGTCAGGCGGCCGGCGCATCCTGGGCTGGGACGAGATCCTCGAGGGTGGCCTGTCGCCCAATGCCATGGTGGTGTTGTGGCGCGGCTTCCAGGGCAGGGCGCAAGATTCACTACACACTTTGCTACACACCTAATTTAAGTCATTGATTTACATTGGTTTTTTAGCCTAGAAACTTCTTTTAATCCGTTTGTCGTGGGTTCGACCCTCGCACATCCCACCAAACAAGCCGTGTGGCATGTGGAAAGCCCGCTATTCAAAAGATAGCGGGCTTTTTTCATGGTGGTCTGGGTGACAGTCGCATAACGCATTGTTCAGTCGTGCGTCAAACAGTGGTAAGCTCATTTTTCAACTGGCGCCAACAGCTGACTCCATGAGACTCGACTCCGTTGTACTTTGAGTCATGCAAGACGGTCCACAGGGCTATACAGAAGTTGAAAAGCATGCAAATCAAATATCAATTCGGTGGCCTGAAGTTGGCTTTGGCCATCATTTTCAGTAGTCTGCTTGCCGGTTGCGGCGGCGGTGGCGTTGTGACAAGTGCAGGACTTGTTGGCGGTTCGGAGCGAAACCCGGCACCTGACCCGATCGCATCAATCCTGACCCTGAGCGGAACCGCAGCCACCGGTCGAGCTATTGCTGCTGCTGCTATAGGAGCCAAGTGCCAGATTGGAAGTGGCAACGCGACCACAGCCGACGACGGCCGGTTCCAGATCAATGTGACAGCCGGCGCGCTGCCCTGCCTGCTCCAGACCACTGATCCCAGTGACGGCAGCACATTGCACAGTGCCGCTGGAAGTGCGGACGGCACAACCACCACTGCCACGGTCAATGTCACGCCGCTGACCGAAATGCTTACTGCCCGCGTCCTGGGCCAGCCGCCGGCTGCTTTTTATGCCGCTTTCGATGCAGGTGCCGCCACCCTAAAACTGAGCCCGGCACGCCTGAAGGCCGCCCAGAACGACGTCACCGCCGTATTGACCGGCACTGTAGATACCACCCAATTACCGGCCGACTTTGCTGCGAGTCCCTTAAAAGCGGCGACCCCAACTGATGCGTCAATGGGTGACAAATACGACCAACTGTTGGACGCACTGCGCATCAAACTCAACGCCCGCCAAGTTGCCTTGGTGACCAATGCGCTGGCCGGCACTGCGAGCACCGAAACAGTGAAACAAGTGGTGAGCGACGGGGTTGCCGCCACGACCGCCAAACTCACTGCGGTGGTCAGCCAGACCAGCAATACGGTGCAACTGGCTTGGGCGGACACCTACCCAAGCGGCAGCAAGTATCGGGTGGAGGCGCAAAACCCAGATGGCAGCTTCGCCGTGGTGGAAACGCTCACGGGCTTGGGTGGAACCGGCGACCTGATGCAGTGGCAGCGTGCGGTAACTGTGGCCATGGTGTACCGGGTGCAAGCAATACTGCCAGACCGCACAGTGGTGATTTCCACCCCTAAAGGCCAAAGCTCCGTAACCGTAGGAGCGCCTGAGGCCGCGCCGCAGATCGTGCTAGACCAGAACGAACCGGTCTCAGGTAGCGTCAAACTCTCCCTGTCTGGCAGTACCGTCTGGCAGGGGGTGACCTGGTATGCAGACCTGCGCCAGCTTGGGCTGGGCAGTGGTGTCGGCAGCCCTTTGAGCTGGACCACCAACACCGAGACCAATGGCGCCCATCTGATATTGGCCCGGGTGCAGGTGGCTCCTGACTCCTACATCGAGGTGCGGCGCAGTGTGCAGCTTTCCAACTCCAACCTGGCAATCAATGCCATCGCCTCGGGCAGCACCGGCACTGTGCTGGTGGATGTGCGTGCCAGTTCCCAGTTTGGCATAGCTCGGGTCGAGGCCAGGTTTGATGGGGTCGCTGCCGGCAGCCTGATAGCGCCCAACGCCTGCTCGAGCTACTGCTCGGGCGCCAACGATGTCTACCGCTTCACTGTCAATGCCAGCCTGGCTGGCTCAGGGCAGCACACCATGCTGCTGACCGCCACCGACGGCAATGGGGGCAGTAAGACCATCAATTTACCGGTACCCATCGCCAATCTGCCGCTGCTTACCCTTAGCGGTCCGATGGACGGCGCCTTTGTCACTGGCACTTTGCAGTTGGCCGGCTCCGCCAGCAGTGACCGAAGCGGCGCAATCCGCATCTCTGCCAGTCTAGGCGATATTGAGTTCATGAGCAGTACAGCCGCTAATTTCGTTGGCAGCTTTAATCTATCCGGTTTGACGCCAGGCAGCTACACCCTCACCGTGCGTGCCACGGATTCTGGAAACAAGACCGCGGTTCTGCAGCGTACTGTAACAGTGACGTCGGGTCCGACCCTTGCCTACAAACCGCTTTTTAGCTTAGGCGCCAACGGACAGTTGATCAAGGTGGATGAATCCAACCCTGCGCTGCTGCTTTACAAGGCGGAGGACGGCAGTTATCGTGTGCGCAACATAGCATCCGCTACCGAATTCACATTGCAGGGTGCGAGCGGCCTTCCCTATCTGTACAACTGGACCATGGACGGCGGCTATGTGTACGCCGAAGGAGGCTTTCTGGGATCCAACGGGACAGGCTACACCGATTGCCCGCTGGTCTGCATTTATCAGTGGAGCCCAAGCGGCACAAAAACAAACCTCTCCACTAACAACCCGAATGCGATCAGCAGCAAGGTCGGTGGCGGACGGGCCTATGAGCAGTACCCCAGGGCGCATAGCGGCAATGTGATCTGGATTGACGCAGCTGGCAGCAATCCGGGCACCTTCACCCGTTACCACGTGGCCAGCGGCACTTACAGCACCATCACCCAGCCAAGCGGTAGCAACTACCTGATCAACAACGAGTACGACTTCTTTGTCGACGCCGACGGTATTGTGAGGTTCTTTTTTGGCGCGCAAAGCGGGGGCGAGGGCGTTACATCGACTTTTGATGTGTACCAATGGTCGTCGCTGAGCAACACGTCGGTCAAACTCAGCAGTGGTGGCGCCCGCAGCATTTACCCCAAGACCGATGGTCAAAGCGTTGCTTGGCTACAGTCGGCCACGGGTAGCGCTGCAGGCATCAGTGCCAACCTATTGAGTCGGCCGGTCGCCGGGGGCAGCGTCCAAGCCGTGTCCAGCAATGCGAGCGAGGGATTCGTACTGCGCGATGGTGTGTTGGCCTGGCGCGAAACCGTCACCAGCACTGGAAAATTTGGCGGCACGTTCACCACAGTGGCCGGCATCAAGGCATCGGCGCTTGGCAGCAAGAGCACAGTTTCAAGCTTGAGTTCAGCGGTGCTTTACGGGGCAGGTGCTGGACAGTTGGTGTTTGGCGAATCTGGCAAAGTCTACAGTTGGAATGCCGCTACGCGTAGCAGCACACTGCTTATTGATGCCGCCCCCAACCAATTGATGGTCAGCGGCTCGAGGGTGTACTTTGTGATGGGTGCAACGCAATTGGTGTACCTATTAGAGTGGGCTTTTTAGTTAACGCACAGTCCGGCTCCATGATCGCGCTGACCCTGACCCGCTTGACTTCTGTCTCGGCCAGTCAAGTTAATCATGGTCAGTGAAGCCGTATTGCAGCTTGAAAGCATTTCAATTTAAGGTTGGCACTGGCACTGAACTTACTCGGCAGCCTCTTCCGCTTCAACATCGGCCACGGCCAGATGATCGCGATTCTTGCCGCAGGCTCTGCTTGGGCTGAGTGGGTGCGAATGGGTGAGGACAGCGGCCAAGTTACTCACTACTTTGACCCCAAGACCATCGGCAAAGAAGGAGACCTGAGAACCGTGCGCTGGCTGGAAGAGTTCAGGACCAAAGACGC
>RFWA01000166.1 GCA_009922295.1 Betaproteobacteria bacterium | reverse complement strand
TCACGTCCGGCTTTCCTGCCAGCGACCCAAATAGCGCCGTGGCCAACCCACCACCGGCCGGGCCACTCTCCAACAATCGGATCGGGAAGGCACGCGCGGTCTCGACAGAGACCAAGCCGCCGGCCGAATGCATCAGCCGCAACTCGCCCAGGAAGCCGCAGGCCTGCAATGCCGACTGCAAGCGCCCAAGATACCCGGCCATCAGCGGCTGCACATAGGCATTGGCGCAGGTGGTCACGGTGCGGGCGTACTCGCCCATCTCAGCGACCACGTCGGACGACAGCGAGACCTCAACCTGAGGAAACTCCTGCCGGATCAAGGCAGCCACGGCGCGCTCATGCGCCGGATTGGCATAGGCATGCAGCAGGGACACCGCAATCGCCTGGCAACCGGCTTCCACCAGATTGCGGGCCGCCTGCACCACGGTCGTCGGATCCAAGGGCGTGATGACCCGGCCGAGCGCGTCCATACGCTCGGTCACTTCAAGACGCAGGTGGCGTGGCACCAATGGTGCCGGAAAGCGCAGGAACAAATCGTAAATGTCGTAGCGCTGTTCGGTCCCCATTTCAAGAATGTCCCGAAATCCGGCCGTGCTGATCAGCCCCAGCGGCGCGCCTTGGCGTTCGATCACCGCATTGGTGACCAGGGTGGTGCCATGGATGATCTCGTGCACGTCGCTCAAGGCGATCTGCCGCATCGCCACCAGCTCCTGCAAGCCGAGCAGCGCAGCCTCGGAGGGGTCGTGGGGCGTGGTCAGGCGTTTGTGCAGGGTCACATGGCCCTGGCTCAGGTCGTACAGGATGAAGTCGGTGAAAGTTCCACCAATGTCAAACCCAATGCGCCAACGACCTAGAAGGGGGGCAGTGGCGGTCATTCAGCATTCCTCATGAGTGTTTTTTGCTCTTGCTTGAGCAGTTCAATGGCTTTGCTACGCTCACGCTTGTCCATGGTCGAGATCGGAAAGGTAACGCAGATGCTCAGCTGTTGCCCGGTGTGGCTGTCTTGTACGGCAACCGCCAGAGCACCGACGCCCTTGCCAGCCTCATTGGCCGATTCGGCGAATCCGTCCTTCCGCACCTGCGCCAGGCGCTGCAGCAACTCGTCAAATGACTGGGGTGACTGAGGCGATGCCATAGATACCTGGCTGTCCAGCAGACTGTGCACCTCTTCGTCGCTCAGTTCTGCCAAAAGGGACCGCCCCGTGGCGCAGGCATCAACTGGCAGCCTGCCACCTAAAGGCACACCGACCTGCAAGGGGTTGTGGCCGATATGGTGCACCAGACCCACCATGTCCGTGCCCACCAGGGCAGAGACATAGCCGGTGTGACCCAAGCTGTCCGACAAGCGGCGCACGGCCGCGCTGGCCCGCGCGCTCAAGGTCTGGGTCTGACGCACCGCCTCGCCAAGCTCGTGCATCAGCACGCCCAGTCGGTAGCCTCGGCCACCACCCACCACATCCAAGAGACCAGCATGTCGCATGGCCATCAACAAACGGGACAGCGTGCTCTTGGGCAGGACCAAGAGCCGCGCGGCCTCGGTCACCGTCAGCTCAGAGCGGCCCGTGGTGAAGCACCGCAAAATATTCGCTGTATGCTCAAGTGACGCCATGGAGTTGCAATAAATGGAACAGATGTTGTGATTTTTATTATCGTAACACCAGCTGACCTTAACGCGCACCCACCCTAGGAAACCACGACCAGCTTCAGTGCCAAGCCGATCAGCGCACAAGCCGCAATCACAGGCATCACACCCCACTTTAGGCGCATCAGGGCCCATGCGGCCAGCGCCGTCAGGGCCAGTGCCGCAGCGTCCAAATTTATAAGAAATCCAGCTCCAGGCCCCGTTGGATAAGCAATGTGCGCTATGAATAAAATAGCAAGACTGGCGATCACGCCAACCACGGCGGCGGTGATGGCCGTCAGCGGTGCCGTGAACTGCAGCCGGCCGTGGGTCGACTCCACCAGCGGGCCACCGGCCAGGATGAACACAAAAGAAGGCAAAAAGGTGAACCAGGTCACCACCACGGCCGCCAGCACAGCGCCCGCAAAAAGTGCCTCTGGCCCCAAAACGGCTTTGGTCCAGCCGCCCAAAAAGCCCACAAAGGTCACCACCATGATCAGCGGCCCGGGGGTGGACTCTCCCAGGGCCAGGCCGTCCATCATCTGCGGCCCTGTCAGCCAGCCAAACTGCTTTACCGCGCCCTGGTAGACATAGGGCAGCACGGCGTAGGCACCGCCAAAAGTCAGCAGAGCGGCCTTGGTAAAAAACCAGGCCATTTGCGTCAGCGGGCCCTGCCAGCCCTGCCAAAGCAGCAGCGCACCCACGGGCAACAGCCATAGCGCCGCCCCCACCAGCAGCACGGCGGCCAGCCGCGCTGGCCGGTAGCGCGCATGCGGCGGGGTGGGCGTGTGATCATCCAGCCAGGCACCGCGGCGTTGGGCGGCCGGCTTGGCAGAGCCATGGCCGCCGGCAAGGGCAAACTGGGCCGGGACCAGGCGTTGGCCCAGCCAGCCAACCAGCGCCGCCGTCAGCACCACCCAGGGAAAGGCCACCTGAAACCCCGCTATGGCGATGAAACTCATCACGGCAACAGCCCACAACACAGGCGCTTGAGACGGTTTTTTCAGGGTCCGGCTGCCCACCCGGTGCACCGCCTGCAGCACCAGTGCCGCCACCGCCGGCTTGATGCCATAGAGCAGGCCAGCCACAGCCGGCAACTGGCCGTACACCACATAGACCCAGCTCAAGCCAATCAACAGCAGCAAGGAAGGCAGTACAAACAACAGGCCGGCGACAATGCCGCCCAGCGTGCGGTGCATCAGCCAGCCCAGGTAGGTGGCCAGTTGCTGCGCCTCCGGGCCGGGCAGCAGCATGCAGTAATTGAGCGCGTGCAGAAAACGTGCTTCTGAAATCCAGCGTTTTTGATCCACCAGCTCGCGGTGCATGATGGCAATCTGCCCGGCTGGCCCGCCAAAGCTGATGAAGCCCAGCTTCAGCCAGAACCAGAAGACCTCGGCCCGGCTCGGGGCAAGGACCGTGCCCTCATCGTGATGGTGCATAGACGGTCAACCCAGTTCGAAAGACGTGATGCCAAACAGGCGATGGAGTGGCAAGGTGGGCGCCACGCCGGTGTACATGCGCGCGGTCTCAAATACCGGGCCCATACCCTGCTTTTTTGCCAGCGCCAGTGCGGCCAAGTTCAGCGCCGGCACATCCATGAACACCGCTGCGCCTGCGGGCACCTGCCCGACCAGGGCGCTAAAAATCCGCTCGGCCACTTCAGGGTCGTCGGCCATTAGCGGCCCGATTTTGTAGCCTATCTGGCAGGGGCGCAGCACGCCATACCCCGCCAGTCCGCCGGTTAAGCCCCCGGGTCGCAAAACACCCAGGGTCACGGCGCCGGGCTGACTGATCCAGTGCTGCACGAACTGGCGCCGGTCGTCAGGAAAGAATGGTCGGTCATAGGCCCAAACCAGACCAGCCGGCAGGCTGGACAGAGGCAAGATCCCGGCGTCGACAGCGGCCACCATCGGACCAGCAGCCTGGCCGGCGAAGCGGATGTTGTTGTGCGCCAATACAAAGCCGGAGCGGGCATAGTTGGCCTGCTGCGCCGGCACACCGTCCAGCCCAACGGTGCGACCCTGCAAGGCGGCCATGCCAGCGCGCCACAAAGCCATACCGTAATTTTGGCCACGATAGCCAGGTTTGACCAAGTACAGGCCGATAAAGCCAAACGTTTGCCCGTACTTGACGGCGGCCAGCGTTGCAATCAGTTGATGGTCGAGAAAGCCGCCCAAAAACCCGGTCGGGTCGGCCACATAAAAGCAGGCAGCATCGTGAAGGCCGGGGTTCCAGCCTTCAGCCGCCGCCCAGTCAAGGGCAGTTTGCACCTCGGCCAAGGTGAGGGGGCGGATAGAGTAAGTCATCGGTTAATGGCACACGCAAGGCGCCGTGGCAGACTGCCGCCTTGTCGCGTCGAATTTAAAGGAAGGTTCATCACATGAGCATTGAAATACCGAAGGAGGCCCGGCAACAGGCGATTGCCTCTATTGAACGCTATTTTCTGGAAAATAGGGATGAAAAGATCGGCAACGTCACCGCCGGCGCCCTGCTGGGATTTTTCATCGAAGAAGTCGGACCGGTGATTTACAACTTGGCGGTGGCCCAGGTTCAAGAGCGTCTGCAAATGCGTGTGATGGAGGTTGACCTCGAAATCAACGAGTCTGAGTTCCCCTATTGGCGCAAACACGACACCGCTAAAAAGAGGAAATGACACCCACCGAATCGAGAACGGTGGCGGCAAAGTGTCAATGGCCTGACAACTCACCGACGCCGGTGAGCCGGCGCAGCCACAGGCAGGCATCGTCGAGTTCTGCCTCAGCCTCGGGCAGCCGGCCCACGTGTTTGAGAAAGCCATGGTTCATCCCGGCGCTGCATCGCTCGCGCAGTGGCACACCGGCCTGCGCCAGCCGCCGGGCCAAAGCCTCGCCCTCGTCACGCAACACGTCGTATTCAGCCACCATCACATAGGCCGGCGGCAGGCCGGCGCAGTTGACCATGCGCAGCGGTGAGGCCAGCGGGTCGGCAGCCTGCTCAGGCGTTGCGAGGTATTGGTCCCAAAACCAGTGCATGGCCAGCGCCGTCAGGCCAAAGCCAGCGCCAAAACGGGGGTAGGCATCGGGCGTGCCAGACGGATGATCGGTGACCGGGTACAGCAACAGTTGCCCAGCCAGTTCGGGGCCACCGGCATCACGAAAGTGCATTGCCGTAGCGGCGGCCAGACAGCCGCCAGCGCTGTCGCCACCCACCACCAGGCGACGGCGATCGACGCCCAATGCCTGGGCCTGGTCCGCCACCCACTGAGTGGCATCCAGGGCGTCTTCTGCGGCGGCCGGAAAACGGTGCTCGGGTGCCAGCCGGTAATCGACCGACACCACCACGCTGTCCGACCCGGCGCACAGGTAGCGGCAGACACCGTCGTGCGAATCCAGGCCCAGCGCTACAAAGCCCCCGCCATGAAAATACACCAGCGCCGAATGTGGCCCAGGCCCGGGCGGGGTGTAAATGCGTGCTGGCAGCGGGCCGCCTCGGGTTGGAATGGCCACATCCCGCACAGCCGCCACGGGCACCGGTTGCGGCGGCGGTGGGTTGCCGGCCATTGCAGCGGCACGGACCACGGCCATGCTGGCCATCTCTGGGTAGGTTGGCACACCGGCCGTGGCGGCCACGTCAAGCAGTTGTTGCAAGTAAGGATGAAGTGGCATTTTCAGCTCCGTTGTCTGCCGGCCCCAGTGAGGGCTCAGCGGGTGAAAACAAAAACCGCGGTCGAAGCCCGCGCGTTGGGCATCCAGCGTAGCACGCGCCCCTGCTCCAAGCCAAACGCGTCTTGGATCAGCAGCCCGTTCTTGCGGGCCAGCGCATCAAAATCCGCCAGCGTGCCAACCCGAATATTCGGCGTGTCGTACCACTGGTAGGGCAGGCGGCGAGTGACCGGCATGCGGCCGAGCAGCACGCTCAGGCGGTTCGGCCAGTGGGCAAAGTTGGGAAAAGCCACGATGCCAATCCGGCCCACGCGCGCTGTCTCACGCAACATGGTTTCGGCATTGCGCAGGTGCTGCAGTGTGTCGATCTGCAGCACAACGTCAAAGCTCTGGTCGCCAAACAGCGCCAAGCCCTCGTCCAGGTTGAGCTGGATCACGTTGACGCCGCGCTGCACACAGGCCAGCACGTTGGCGTCGTCAATCTCGATGCCATAGCCGGTGCAAGCGCGCGTGCGCTGCAAATGGTCCAGCATGGCGCCGTCGCCGCAGCCCAAGTCCAGCACGCGGGAGCCGACAGGCACCAGCCGGGCCAGCGCCTCCATCGTCAACGCATCGCTCATGGCGCACCCTCCAATTCCCGACCAATGCTATCGAAATAAGAGC
>RFWA01000165.1 GCA_009922295.1 Betaproteobacteria bacterium | reverse complement strand
CGTGATGAACACGCTGGTTTTGCCTGGGATAGAGTTTGTCAAAGCTGGGGATCCCTTGCGTGCTGGGCCGCTCATTGAGGAAGCCGTACAGTCGCTGCTGAATCAGGGTGCACAGGCTGTTATCCTGGCTTGCACTGAAACGCCTTTGGCGCTTGACGCACTAAATTCACAGCTTCGTGTCCATTGTGTTGACAGTACGGCGGCGCTGGCCAAATGCTGTGTGGTCTGGTGGCAGTCAAATCAAGCCCAGTTGATTGTCAATGACTGACGCCAAATGGAACGAATGGGCGAGGTACGGCAGCACTTCTGGCCGCGGCACCCCCCCCTCTGCCGATTAAATTTTGAGCAGGGGCTGCTACCAGTTTCTTGATCGCTGGCTGTGGATATTGCCTGGAATTACCGAATCAAGCTCAGAGGTGAAGCTGACTGTTGGAGAGCGGCAGGCCCTGCATACGTTGTGCAAGTTCTAAACATTGTTATCAAGCTCCTCTATCAGATCACCCCAAGAAATACGGCAAGTGATCGACTCACTTCAAGCATCTGCTCTGCGCTGATGTGACCAAAGGCTTCCCCGATGCGTTCGCGTGGCACAGATTGCACTTTGTCCACCATGATGTCGGATGATTTTTGCAAGCCATTGACGGCGTTGGGCATCACACGAATGCGAAACAAGGGTGTCTCCCGCAATTCACTCGTTACCGGCAAGATCGTTACCGATGGGTGCTCATTGAACCAGTCGGACTGAACAATTAACGCGGGTCTTGGTTTGCCGTAGTCACCTTGCAAAGCGATGGTGACTAAATCACCCCGCTTCATTGCCATCCATCCGTATCGGCCACAGCTTGCAACCAGTGCTCAGTGTCAACTTCCAGCGGATCGTGCTTGATCAACAACGACTGGCGTTTGCATTCCAATGCAAACCCTTCACGTCGCGTGTCTGGAACCCATATTTGCACTGGTCGCATACCAGCAGCTCGCAGACCATCTCTGTGCTTTTGAACCCGTTGTGTGGTGGGTGAACTCATTTTTAGCTCCGTTTGTTGCATGTAACATCTTAATCCAATGTTTCATGTAACGCAAATGCAGAAGCTCGACCTGGGTTCGCATCGTGTTGTTGCGCATGGATTTGCACGATATGAGAATTTTTGCAATATTTCTAAGAACCCACACCTAAATCTGAATTCGAAACTTTGACACTGGCGCTGCCGCGTTGAATCCGCGCAAGTTCTAAACTATGACCGCAAGTTCTAAACATTGTTATCACGCTCCTTACCCCGCCATGCTGCGTTACCTCACCATCCCCGTCACCCAATTTCAACAAAACTGCTCGCTGGTCTGGTGCGATGAAACGCTGCACGCCGCAGTGATCGATCCCGGTGGCGATCTGCCTCTGTTGCTAGACGCCGCCCGGCGCCTGGGCCTGACGCTGACGCAGATCTGGCAGACCCATGCCCATATTGACCATGCCGGCGGCACCGCTGAGCTGGCCGCGCGGCTGGACCTGCCCATCATCGGGCCCCACCCGGGGGATCAGTTCTGGATCGACGGCCTGGCTGAGCAAAGCAAGATGTTTGGCTTTCCGCCCTCGGCGGCCTTCACACCCACGCGCTGGCTACAGGACGGCGACACCGTCACCGTTGGGCATTGCCACTTGGATGTGCGGCACTGCCCGGGGCACACACCGGGCCATGTGGTGTTTCACTCGCCTGATATCGGGCGGGCCTTTGTCGGTGACGTGCTGTTTGCCGGCTCGATCGGACGCACAGACTTTCCGCAGGGCGACCACGACACCCTGATTAACAGCATCGTGCAGCGCCTGTGGCCGATGGGCGACGCCACCGTGTTCATCCCCGGCCACGGGCCGGAGAGCAGCTTTGGCCGTGAGCGCAAGACCAACCCCTACGTGGGCGGGACCTGAGGCGGTGCGTCAGTCAGTCTTGGCGCGTTCGTACAGCGGCATCACCTTGGGCAGATTGGCCTCGATGTCGCCGATGCGGGTGGTGCCCGAGGGGTGGGTGGACAGCCACTGCGGCGGCGCGCCCTTGTTGGCCGCACTCATTTTTTGCCAGAGGGTCACACCTGCGCGCGGGTCGTAGCCCGCGCGGGCGGCCAGTTCCATACCGACCAGGTCGGCCTCAGACTCGTTGTCGCGGCTGAACTGCAGCGTTAACAACTGCGCGCCGTAGTTGGTGACCGTTTGCCCGATCTGGCCCAGCCCGAGCAGCTGCGTCAGCAGGCTAGCCCCGATGTTGGTAGCCGCACTTTTGCCCATCCGCTCGCGGGCATGCTCACGCAAGGCGTGGGCCACTTCATGGCCCATCACCATGGCCACCTCGTCATCGGTGAGCTTGAGTTGGTCCAGGATGCCGGTGTAGAACGCGATCTTGCCGCCGGGCATGCAATAGGCATTGATCTGTTTGTTGCCGATCAGATTCACCTCCCACTGCCAGTGGCTGGCGCGCGGGTTCCACTGGAGCGCGTGGGGAATGATCTTGGCGGCAATGGCGCGCAGGCGCATCAACTGCGGGTGGTCTTTACCCGCCAAGGCTTTTTTTTCATTGGCTTGCTGCAGCATTTGCTGGTACTGCTCAGCCGACGAGCGCTCTACGCTGTCGGCAGGCACCAGGTTGCTGAAGGCCGAATTTCTGCCAACATCCACGCCTTCGCGCGTCTGAGCTGTGGCCGGAAGTCCTGTGAAGATGGTAAGAGCAAGTGCGAGGGTGAGCGCAGACGCAACCCGCCAAGGCCTGGCGTGACAGGACGGGTTTGACACAGTAGGTTTAGTGAAAAGCACAAATTTCATAAGTCAGCGCGTATTATTCTCCAATGTCACAAGATGCCTCCGCCACCACCCAAATCAAGCCCACTTGGCTCGCCACCTTCAAGGTCTACCTCGAGCCGCCCACATTGCGCATGCTGGCGCTGGGCTTTTCAGCCGGGCTGCCCTTGCTGCTGGTGCTGGGTACCCTGAGTTTCTGGCTGCGTGAGGCCGGCGTTGACCGCACTACCATTGGCTACCTGAGCTGGGTCGGGTTGGCCTACGCTTTCAAGTGGGTGTGGGCGCCGCTGGTCGACCGGCTGCCGATTCCGCTGCTAACCCGGCTGCTGGGGCGCCGGCGCAGCTGGCTGCTGTGCTCGCAGCTGGCCATCATGGCCGGGCTGGTGGCCATGTCCTTCAATGACCCGCAGCAGGCCTTGCAGCCGGTGGTGTGGGGCGCGCTGGCCGTGGCCTTTGGCTCAGCCACGCAAGACATTGCGCTGGACGCCTACCGCATCGAATCCGCCGATACCGACCGCCAGGCTGCTTTGGCGGCGGCCTACCAGACGGGCTACCGATTGGCCATGATTTGGGCGGGTGCCGGCGTGCTGTGGATTGCTGCACGTGCCGAGGTGGCGCAGGCCGCTAATTACCAGTTTGCCGCCTGGCAAACCGCCTACCTGGTCATGGCGGCCAGCATGGTGGTGGGCGCGCTCACCGTGCTGCTGTCGCCCGAACCCGTGCATGCACCGGTGCCGGTGGCTCGCAACCTGGGCGACTGGTTGCGCAGTGCGCTGGTCGAGCCCTTTGCTGATTTTTTGCGTCGCTACCAATGGCAGGCGGCACTGATCCTGGCGCTGATCGCCATTTACCGCATCAGCGACGTGGTCATGGGCATCATGGCCAACCCCTTCTACGTGGACATGGGCTACACCAAGGACGAGGTGGCCGCCGTGACCAAAATCTATGGCGTGATCATGACGCTGGTGGGTGCCTTTGTCGGTGGGGCGCTGGCCATGCGGCTGGGGGTGATGCGGGTGCTGATGCTGGGCGCGGTGCTGAGCGCCGCCAGCAACCTGCTGTTTGCGCTGCTGAGCACGCGCGGGCATGACCTTACCGGCCTGATTTGGGTGATCTCGGCCGACAACCTGGCCAGTGGCATTGCCTCGGCGGCTTTTATTGCCTACCTGTCGAGCTTGACGAACATCAGCTACTCCGCCACCCAATACGCGCTGTTCAGCTCCATGATGCTGCTGCTGCCCAAGTTTTTGGCCGGCTACTCCGGCCGCTATGTGGATGCCTTTGGCTACCCCAACTTCTTCATCGCCACAGCCCTGCTGGGGGTGCCGGTTCTGCTGCTGGTGTGGCTGGCCTCGCGCATCCGGCTGCGCTAACGGCCGCACGGGCTGGCGGGTTTACTTAACTTTACGGCTGATTCAAGCCACGGACCGCTGGCGGGCCTAGACTGTCGTCATGAGCCACCAACTGTTGATGATCGAGGACGACGCGCGTCTGGCCCGTATGGTGGCCGATTACCTGGGGCAATCGGGCTTTGGCGTCAGTATCGCGGGTGACGGGCAGCAGGGCCTGGCGGCGGTGCAGGCCAATGCGCCTGAGCTGGTGATTCTGGACCTGATGCTGCCTGACATGGATGGTCTGGAGGTGTGCCGCCGCATCCGGGCACTGCCGGGGGCCCTGGCCCGCACCCCGGTGCTCATGCTCACCGCCAAAGGTGACCCGATGGACCGCATCATCGGCCTTGAAATTGGCGCCGACGACTACCTGCCCAAGCCCTTTGAGCCGCGTGAGCTGCTGGCGCGCATTCGCGCCGTGCTGCGCCGGCATGTTGACGGCCCGCCCGCCGAGCACGCCGTGCTGCGCTTTGGCAGCCTTGAAATTGACCAGGACGCCCGCACGGTCTCCGTTGCCGGCCAGGCCTGCGAGCTGACCTCTTACCAGTTTGACCTTTTGTGACCAAATCATGGAGGCGGTGCGTGGCCGTGAGCTTGACGCCTTTGACCGCTCGATTGACGTGCACATGGGGCGCATCCGCGCCGCCATAGAGCTCGACGTCAAGAACCCCAAACGCATCCTCACCGTGCGCGGCGTCGGCTATGTGTTTGCCCGGCAACAGGACTGAGCGTGTTTTTCAAAAAGCTGTATGTGCGGATCTGGCTGGCAGTGGTGCTGGCGGTGGCAGTGCTCACCCTGCTGGTCGGTTGGGCCTGGCGCCTGGCGGCCGAACCGCCGCTGCGCGAGGTGGTGCTGCGTAACCAGGCGGGTGACATCATTGGCCAGGGGCACGCGCGCATGATGCGCCGGGCGCCAGCGGCCGAGGGCGGGCCGCTCGGCGCGGAACGCGATGAAGAGCCTGAAACCGCCCGCAAGCTGCCCGGGCCACGAGGCCATTTTGGCAATGGCCCCGAATTTGTGGTCCGCATGCATGATGGCCAGACCGTGCACATGCACATGCCGCGCCCGCCGCCGTCGGTCTGGTACCGGCCGCCCTTTGGCTTTTTTTGGTCCTTGGTGTTGGTGGCGGTCGCAGTGGCCCTGGCCACTTACCCGATCACGCGCAAACTGACGCGGCGGCTGGAGCGGCTGCAAAACGGGGTTCAAAAGTGGGGCGAGGGCGATTTGTCCACCCGCGTCAACGAGTCAGGACAAGACGAGGTGGCCGACCTGGGGCGGCGCTTCAACCAGGCCGCCGAGCGGGTGCAAACCCTGGTTCAATCACACGAGGCACTGCTGGCCTCACAAAAATCGCTGTTGGCCAATGCCTCGCATGAGCTGCGCTCGCCGCTCACGCGCATCCGCATGGGGCTGGAATTGATGGGCAGCGAGGCGTCGTCGGCGTCACGGCTTGAAATTTCACGCAACATCACCGAACTGGACCAACTGATTGAAGAAATCTTGCTGGCCAGCCGGCTTGACGCCCGCGACTCGAATTTGGGCACCGTGGAATCGGTTGACCTGATCGGGCTGGCGGCCGAAGAATGCGCCCGTGTCGGGGCGGAGCTAATCCTTGACCTGGACCCGGCGTGGTGCGCCGCTCAAACCGCAGCACCGGGGGATGCGGCCTTGCCGGTGCAGGGGGTGGCCAAGCTGCTGCGCCGCGCCGTGCGCAACCTGCTGGAGAATGCCCACCGCCATGCCGCCGGCACCATCACCCTCGGTCTCAGCCAGACCGCCGGGCATGCCGTCATCCGGGTCTGCGACCAGGGCCCGGGTGTACCACC
>RFWA01000164.1 GCA_009922295.1 Betaproteobacteria bacterium | reverse complement strand
TCGACGCTCAATGGCGTCAGCTATGGCTTGCTGCTTTTCATGCTGAGTTCGGGGCTGACCCTGATCTTCAGCATGATGGGCGTTCTCAACTTCGCCCATGCCAGCTTTTACATGCTGGGCGCTTATGTGGGCTACACGCTGTCGCGCTGGGTCGGGTTCTGGCCGGCGCTGGTGATGGCGCCGCTGGTGGTGGGTGCGCTCGGCGCGCTGTTTGAGCGGCTGTGCCTGCGCCGGGTTCACAAGTTTGGGCATGTGCCCGAGCTGCTGATCACCTTTGGCCTGACCTATGTGGTGCTGGAGCTGGTGCAGCTGATCTGGGGCCGCATTGCGCTCGACTTCAAGCCACCAGAAACCTTGCAAGGCCCGGCGTTCACCCTGATCAACCACTCGGTCAACGGCTTGCGGCTGGTCCTGGGCCCAGCGCCAGCCGAATGGTGCAGTGCCACCGACGCCGCGATCAGGGTGGTGTGCTCACCGTTTCCAGCCACCCGCGGCTTCATGATGCTGGTGGCATTGACGATGCTGGTGGCCATCTGGCTCCTGCTGACCCGCACCCGGGTCGGGCTGGTGATTCAGGCGGCACTCACGCACCCGGACGCGGTGGAGGCACTGGGCCACAATGTTCCGCGCGTCTTCATGCTGGTGTTTGGCGCCGGGGCCGCGCTGGCCGGCCTGGCCGGCGTGATCGGTGGCAGCACCTTCCTGACCGAGCCCTCAATGGCTGCGACAGTGGGCTCCATCATTTTTGTTGTTGTGGTGGTGGGGGGCATGGGCTCCTTGTCGGGGGCCTTTGTGGCTTCTTTGCTGATTGGCACGGTTCAGACCTTTGCCGTCGCTTTTGACTATTCGCTGCTGACCGTGCTGCAGCAGTTGAATCTGCCCATCAACGCGGCTTTCCGTGCTAACTCGCTGGCGCGTCTGACCATCGCCCAGGTGGCGCCCATCCTGCCCTACCTGTTTTTGGTCCTGATCCTGATCTTCCGGCCCCGTGGCCTGCTTGGAAACCGCGAGGGTTGATGATGTCACGCCTGTCTGCCCGCGTGGGCTCCCCCTGGGTTTGGTCCCTGTTTGCCCTGGTGATGCTTGTGGCCCCGCAATTGTTCACCAGCGGTCTGTCGGTCACCATGCTGTCCCAGATGGGCATCGCCATCATCGCCTGCCTGTCCTACAACATGCTGCTGGGCCAGGGCGGCATGCTCAGCTTCGGCCACGCGGTGTACACCGGCCTGGGCTCGTTTGTGGCCATCCATGCTTTAAATCGTTTTGGCGGCGGGGTACTGCCGGTGTCATTGGTGCCGCTGGTTGGCGGCTTTGCCGGCATGGGTTTTGCCGTGCTGTTTGGCTATGTCACCACGCGCAAGTCGGGCACCACGTTTGCCATGATCACGCTGGGTCTTGCCGAACTGGTGTTTGCCATGTCGCTGATGATCCCTGAATTTTTCGGGGGGGAGGGCGGCGTGTCAGGCAACCGGGTGATGGGTCGGCCCGTGCTGGGCGTCACTTTCGGCCCGGCCACCCAGGTGTATTACCTGATTGCAGCCTACACCCTGGTGTCCATGATCCTGATGTACGCTTTTACCCAGACGCCCCTGGGTCGCATGCTCAATGCGGTGCGCGACAACCCGGAGCGGGTGGAATTTATTGGCTACAACCCGCAGCGGGTGCGCTACACCGCCTTCATCATTGCCGGCTTTTTTGCCGGCATCTCGGGCGGCTTGGGCGCGCTCACCTTTGAGATTGTCACCGCCGAGGTGGTGGGCGCCGCGCGATCGGGCGCCTACCTGCTGTTCACCT
This sequence comes from Betaproteobacteria bacterium, assembly GCA_009922295.1. Lineage (GTDB taxonomy): Bacteria > Pseudomonadota > Gammaproteobacteria > Burkholderiales > Burkholderiaceae_C > Rhodoferax. Next base: position 4,243 of record RFWA01000164.1, on the reverse strand, counting down.
TCCTGGGCGGTGCCACTTTTTTCTTTGGCCCCATCATTGGTGCCATTTTGATGGTGCTGGCCTTTGTGCTGCTGAGTGAGTTCACCCAAGCTTGGCTGCTGTACCTGGGGCTTCTGTTTCTGTTCATGGTGATGTACGCGCCGGGCGGCATCGCCAGCCTGGTCATGATGAACCTGCGGCTGGCCCTGCATGGCAAGCTGGCACGCCTGACCAGCAGCTACGCTGGTCTGCTGATCACAGGCCTGATGATTTTGCTGGGCTCGGCGGCCTTGATTGAAATGGTGTACCACCTGCAACTGAGCTCGACCTCTGGCTCTGTGGTGCCGTTCCTGGGTCTGCCGCTGGACACGGCGGCCCCGCTGAGCTGGTTGGGCGCTGTCCTGCTCTTGGCCTCAGGGGCGGTGGCGTTCCGGCCGGTGCAAAAGCGCTTTGGCTTGCAATGGGACGCGGCCCAGGCCGAGATTGAGCAGGCCTTGCAAGCGAAAGACGGGGCATGATGGTGACAGCCAGCCAGACCGCGCCCCATGCGCTGGAGTTGCGCGACCTGCGCAAGAGTTTTGGCAAGACCGAGATCATTCGCGGCACTAACTTGGCAGTTCGCCCCGGCGAGCGGGTGGCCATCATCGGCCCCAACGGTGCCGGCAAGTCGACCCTGTTTAACCTGATCAGTGGCCGGTTTGAGGCCAGCAGCGGTGATGTGCTGCTGAACGGCCAGCGCATCAACGGCAAAAAGCCCTTTGAGATCAACCGGCTGGGCCTGTCGCGCAGCTTCCAGATCACCAACATCTTCCCCAAGCTCAGCGTGTTCGAGAACCTGCGCTGTGGCGTGCTCTGGAGCCTGGGCTACAAGTACAGCTTCTTCAAGTTTTTGGTGGATCTGGACGATGCCAATGAGCGTGCGCAGCAGTTGATGCTCATGATCGGGCTCGGCAACAAGCCCGAGGTGCTGGCCATGAACCTCACCTATGCCGAGCAGCGGGCGCTGGAGATTGGCATCACCATTGGCGGTGGCGCCAATGTGATTCTGCTGGATGAGCCTACGGCCGGCATGAGCCGCAGTGAAACCGCGCGCTTCATCGAGCTGATCAAACAGGTGACCGAGGGCAAGACCCTGCTGACCGTGGAGCATGACATGGGTGTGGTGTTTGGTTTGGCCGACAAGATCGCTGTGCTGGTGTATGGCGAAGTCATTGCCTTCGACACCCCAGAGGCGGTGCGGGCGAATGCCCGGGTGCAAGAAGCCTACCTGGGGTCTGCTGTGGCCGACGCCCAGGTCAATGTCCGGGTTGGGGGTGCCTGAGCATGCTGCAGGTCAGCCAACTACAAGCCTTTTATGGCAAGAGCCACGTGCTGCACGGTGTCGACCTGGCGGTGGGCGAGGGCGAAATCGTGGCCCTGCTCGGGCGCAATGGCTCGGGCCGCTCCACCACCGCCAAGGCCATCATGGGCATGGTGGCGTGTCAGGGCTCGGTGCTGTGGCAGGGCGGTCAGATTCTGGGCCGAAAACCCTATGAAATCGCCAACCTGGGTCTCGGTTATGTGCCGGAAAGCCGTGATATTTTCCCCAAGCTCACGGTGCACCAGAACCTGCTGCTGGGGCAAAAGCGAAGTCAAAAGAAGCCGCGCTGGTCGTTTGGCGACATGTACCAGCTCTTTCCCCGCCTCAAGGAGCGCGAGCACACCGAGGCTGGTGTCCTCTCTGGCGGTGAGCAGCAGATGCTGACCCTGTGTCGCACCCTGATGGGCGACCCCGACCTGATCATCATTGACGAACCGACCGAGGGGCTGGCGCCCAAGATTGTCGAGTTGGTGGCCGAGTACTTGCAGGCCCTGCGGGCCCGAGGGCTGTCAGTGCTGCTGATTGAGCAGAAGCTGACCATCGCCATGCAGATCTCTGACCGCTGTCTGGTGATGGGCCACGGAAGCATCGTGTTTGACGGCACGCCCGAGGCTTTGCGTCAAAATGCCAGCATCCGCAAGGAGTGGCTGGAGGTCTAGCGGGCCTTGTCCCACCGGCGACTGGCCGGCTACCGTGTCGTTGAGCCGACCCCTACAATCTTTAAAAGCGAACGACCGTTCTTTTTTCTACCAGCAAGGAAGATACCCATGACTGCCCAATACCAAGTGCATGGCGACATCGCCGTCATCACGCTCAGCAACCCGCCCGTGAACGGCCTGGGCTTTGCCACCCGCCTCAGCATTGCCGATGGTCTGAGCCGGGCTAACGCTGACCCCGCCGTCAAGGCCCTGGTACTGACAGGCGCGGGCAAGGCGTTTTCAGGCGGCGCCGACATCAAGGAATTTGGCAGCCCCAAGGCCTTGCAGGAGCCCAATCTGCTCAGCGTGATCGTGGCGCTGGAGCACTCCACCAAACCGGTGGTCGCCGCAGTCCACAGTGTTTGCATGGGAGGCGGGCTAGAGCTGGCGCTGGGTTGCCATTACCGCATTGCCGCCCCCGGCTGCAACGTGGCCCTGCCCGAAGTGAAGCTGGGCCTGATCCCCGGCGCCGGGGGCACCCAGCGTCTGCCGCGTGTTTTGGGCGTCGAAGTGGCATTGAACATGATCGTCAGCGGCGAGGCAGTCAAAAGCGAGATGCTGGCCATGATCCCAGGCCAAAAGCTGTTCGACAAAATGGCCAGCTCAGTGGAGACGCTGGCCGAGGAGGCGCTGGCCCTGGCGCGCTCTTTAGCCGATACCCGGCCCCTGCCGCTGGTGCGCAACCTGCCCTGCAAGCACCCTCAAGGCGACGCCTACTTCCAGTTTGCCCGCAACATGGTCAAGGGCATGGCCAAGAATTTCCCGGCGCCCCCGAAGTGCGTGGACGCAGTGGAGGCGGCCACCAAACAAAAATTCGACATCGGCATGGCCACCGAGCGTGACATTTTTGTGGCCCTGATGCAGACCGCTGAGTCGCGTGCACTGCGCCACATCTTCATGGCCGAGCGCGCTGCCTCCAAGATTCCGGATGTGCCGTCTGACACGCCGCAGCGGTCGGTCAAGGCGGTGGCGGTCATTGGTGCCGGCACCATGGGCGGCGGCATTGCCATGAACTTCCTTAACGCCGGCCTGCCGGTGGTGATGCTGGAGATGAAGCAGGAGGCCCTCGACCGAGGCGTGGCCACCATCCGCAAGAACTATGAATCGCAGGTCAAAAAAGGCAAGCTCAAGGCCGACAAGTACGAGCAGCGCATGGCCCTGCTCCAAACCACGCTGAGCTATGACGACCTGGGCAGCGCCGATCTGGTGATCGAGGCGGTGTTCGAGGACATCGGTGTCAAGGAGACGGTGTTCAAGCAACTCGACCGCGTGATGAAGCCCGGCGCCATCCTGGCCAGCAACACCTCGACCCTTGACGTGGACAAGATCGCCAGCTTTACCAACCGGCCGCAAGACGTGGTGGGCCTGCATTTCTTCAGCCCTGCCAACGTGATGAAGTTGCTCGAGGTGGTGCGCGGCGCCAAGACGGCCAAAGATGTGCTGGCCACGGTGATGGCGCTGGCCAAGACCATCCGCAAGACGGCGGTTGTCTCGGGCGTGTGCGACGGCTTCATCGGCAACCGCATGGTCGAGCAATACGGCCGCCAGGGCGGCTTTTTGCTCGACGAAGGCTGCACGCCCGAGCAGGTGGACCGGGCCATTGAAAAATTCGGCTTTGCCATGGGCCCCTTCCGCATGGGCGACCTCGCGGGTAACGACATCGGTTGGGCCATCCGCAAGCGCCGTGCGCTGGAAAAACCAGGCATGAAGTACAGCAAGACCGCTGACCTTCTGTGCGAGAAGGGCCGCTTTGGTCAGAAAACCGGCGCGGGTTGGTACGACTACGTGGCCGGCAAACGCGATGCTGTTCCCAACGCCGAGGTGGTGCAGATGATTACGGCGCACCGTGCGTCACTGGGCATCACCCCGCGCAAAATCTCGGATGACGAGATCGTCCAGCGCCTGGTTTATTCCCTGGTCAATGAGGCCGCGCACATCCTGGAGGAGGGCATAGCCTCCAAGGCCGGCGACATCGACATGGTGTACCTGATGGGCTACGGCTTCCCGATTTATCGCGGCGGCCCGATGAACTACGCCGACCAGGTGGGCTTGTTCAATGTGGTGCAAAGCATGGGCCGTTTTGCCCAGAACCCACTCGACGACGCCGCATTCTGGCAACCTGCACCACATTGAACAAGCCCACCTGGTCGGCGTAGTTCATCGGGCCGCCGCGATAAATCGGGAAGCCGTAGCCCATCAGGTACAC
>RFWA01000163.1 GCA_009922295.1 Betaproteobacteria bacterium | reverse complement strand
GGCGCGTTCTTCGCCCATGGACGCTTCGACCACGGCACGGCGTGACAGCACCACGTTGTTGCGCTTGCGATCGAGCTTGATGACCTTGAATTCCAGGGTCTTGTTCTCGTACGGGGACAGGTCTTTGGTGGGACGGGTGTCTACCAATGAGCCCGGCAGGAACGCGCGGATGCCATTGACCAGCACGGTCAGGCCGCCCTTGACCTTGCCGCTGGTGGTGCCGGTCACGAACTCGCCGGTTTCCAGGGCTTTTTCCAGGCTCATCCACGAGGCCAGACGCTTGGCGGTGTCGCGCGACAGGATGGTGTCGCCGTAGCCGTTTTCGATGGAGCCGATGGCCACAGAGACGAAATCACCGACTTGTACTTCGAGTTCGCCCTTGTCGTTCTTGAATTCTTCCAGGGGCACGTAGGCTTCAGACTTGAGGCCGGCGTTAACCACAACAAAACTGTGTTCGATACGCACCACTTCAGCAGTGATGACTTCGCCCGGGCGCATTTCTGTGCGTTGTAGGGACTCTTCAAACAGGGCGGCAAAAGATTCTGACATTTTGATTGCGGCTGGTGCCGCGGTTCGTTTGTTGAACCACATCTGCAGTGCGCTAATTGCGGCGCGAGAAGGCAGGTGTGGGCCGGAAATACCCCTCAAATGGCTTTGAAAGGCTGCTTGCCCTGCCACCAGTTCAAAACCAAATCCAGCGATTGTTCGATCGACAGTTCAGAGTTGTCCAGCAACTGGGCATCTACGGCAGGCTTCAAAGGCGCAGTGCTGCGGGACATGTCCCGCGCATCGCGCGCTTCCAAGTCAGCGCGAAGACTGGCGAGTGTAGCTGAAATTCCCTTTGAAATCAGCTGCTTATGGCGGCGCTGTGCGCGCTGTGCGGCACTGGCGGTCAGAAAAATCTTGAGCGCCGCCGTTGGGAAAACCACCGTGCCCATGTCCCGGCCATCCGCGACCAAGCCCGGTAGCCGGGCAAAGCTGTGCTGCAGGGCCAGCAGGGCGTCGCGGACCTGGGGCAGCACCGACACGCGGGAGGCGTCCATACCCGCCTCTTCGGTTCGTATCGCGTCGCTGATGTCTTCGCCGCCCAACAAGACCCTATCTGCTTCAAACTGGATATTCAGGCCGCGTGTCAGTGTGGCAATGGCGGTTTCCTGGGCGGGCTCCAGGGCCAGCCCAGCCCGCCGGGCGGCCAGTGCGGCAATGCGGTAAAGCGCGCCAGAGTCCAGAAAGTGGTAACCCAATTGCCCGGCCAGGCTGGCCGCCAAGGTGCCCTTGCCCGAGGCGGTTGGGCCATCAATACAGATCACCGGCACGCCCTGGGCCGGCGTGCGGGAGAGGGCGAACAGCGCTTCAAAATAGTCAGGGAAGGTTTTGGCCACGCATTTGGGGTCTTCAATGCGCACCGGCAGCCCGGCCGGGTTGAAGGCCGCCAGAGAGAAGCACATGGCGATGCGGTGGTCGTCGTAGGTGTGAATGCTGGCAGCACGCCAATCGGCAGGGCTGGTGGGCGCTGTCACCCGTAAAAAATCTGCGCCTTCTTCCACTTGTGCACCAAGTTTTCGCAACTCGGTGGCCATGGCAGCAATGCGGTCGGTCTCTTTGACGCGCCAGCTGGCGATGTTGCGCAGCGTGGTGGTGCCTTGCGCATACAGCGCCATCACCGCCAGCGTCATGGCGGCATCGGGAATGTGGTTGCAATCCAGGTCAATCGCCTTCAAGGGCCAGCCCTGGCCGGGCTCGCCGCGCCGAATATGCAGCCAGTTGGGGCCACTGTCGATTTGGGCCCCCATCAAGCGCGCGGCCTCGACAAAGCGGATATCGCCCTGGATCGAGTCATGGCCCAGCCCCTGAATTTTTATGCCATTTTGGCCTCTAAGTCCCGTCGTTATTGCTCCTAGTGCTATGAAATAGCTAGCAGATGAGGCGTCGGCCTCGACGTGCAGGCTGCCTGGCGAGCGCAGCTGGCTGTCGGCCGGAATGGTGAAACGCTGCCAGCCGTCGCGCGCCACCACCACGCCAAAGCGCGCCAGCAGCTTGAGCGTGATCTCCACATAGGGCCGTGAGATCAGTTCACCCACCACCTCGATCACGATGTCGCGCTGCGCCACCAGCGGCAGCGCCATCAGCAGCGCGGTCAGGAACTGGCTGGAGACGTCGCCGCGCACTTTGATCGGTGCATCCAGCCTGAGTTGGGGTTGGCCGATGCGCAGTGGCGGGTAGCCGGGCTGGCCCAGGTCCTCGATCTGGCAGCCGAGCTGGCGCAGGGCGTCGACCAGGTCACCAATCGGGCGCTCGTGCATGCGGGGCACGCCCCGCAGTTCAAAGTCGCCGCCCAGCACGGCCAGCGCGGCGGTCAGTGGTCGTATCGCGGTGCCAGCGTTGCCCATGAAGAGCTGGGCCCGCCGCACGGGCAGCTGCCCGCCCAGACCGTCCACTTCGACCGTGGTGCCGCTTTGGCGCACACCACAGCCTAGCTGGCGCAACGCCGCAAGCATGACGCGGGTGTCGTCCGAGTCCAGCACGTCGTACAGGGTGGTACTGCCCAGGCACAGGGCCGACAGCAGCAGCACGCGGTTGGAAATGCTTTTGGAGCCGGGCAGCACCAGGGCTCCGTCAGCACCGGCCAGAGGTGGAATATCAAGGAAGGCGGTGGCAAACATCAGGAACCTGGTTGGCCCAGTCGCCAGTTGGCGCGGGCGGTGCTGGCCTGCTCGATCAGGCGTTCAAGAGCTGCGCCGTCGCCGTCGGCATTGGCCATGGCCTGCTCTAGCGCGTCGAGGCTGGCCCGAAATTGCCGGGTCTGGCTCAGGACCTCATCCCGATTGGCCAGAAGAATGTCGCGCCACATGCGGGGCTCACTGGCGGCAATGCGGCTGAAATCGCGAAATCCCGGGCCGGCGACGGCCAGGCTGTCGTTCGCCTGGGCTTGGGCCGTGACTGAATTGATGAAGGCAAAGGCCAACAGGTGCGGCAGGTGGCTGACGGCAGCCATTGCCGCGTCGTGCTGGTCTGGCGACATTTGCACCACACGGCAACCCATCGCCTGCCAAACGTCAACGGCCTTGCCCAGTGAGTCCGCCTGCGTGTAGCGTGTGGGCGTCAGGATCACCAGCCGGTCCTGGTACAGCGTGGGGTCTGCGTGGGCCACGCCCGACACCTCGCGCCCTGCCATCGGGTGGGCCGGCACAAAGCAGCCCTGCTGATCACGCAGCGCGCTTTCACTGGCGGCGGCCACGTCACGTTTGGTTGAGCCCACGTCCATCACCAGCATGCCGGGGTGAATGCGGGGCTGGATCTCCCGCAGGGTGGCTTCGATCGCTGCTACTGGCATCGCCAACAGCACCAAGTCGGAGCCGCTGGCGGAATCGGCCGCGCTCGCCGCTGACGCATCGATCACGCCCATGTCCAGCGCTCGTGCCAGCGTAGCCGCTGAGGGGCTGTAGCCGACCACGTGCCGTACCAGCCCGGCGCTTTTTAGCGCCAGCGCGAACGAGCCGCCCATCAGGCCGCAGCCTATGAGTCCGAGTTGCCGAAACATCAGTCGCCCGAAGGGTAAGCGCCTAACTGCTTGTAAAAGGCGCACAAGCCTTGCAGTTCCTGCAGCGCAGCGGCTACTGGCGGCTGGCTCGGATGGCCAGCAATGTCAATATAGAAGAAATACTCCCATTGGCCGGAGCGCGCCGGGCGCGACTCAAATCGCGTCATGGACACGCCATGCTTTTTCAGTGGAACCAGTAGATCGTGCACCGCGCCGGGCTTATTGGGCACCGACACGATCAGGCTCACGCAGTCGCGTCCGGTGGCGGGTTGGCTAGGCAGGGTTTGCGGCAGGCACACCACGGCGAAACGCGTGCGGTTGAAAGCATCGTCCTGGATCGCCTTGGACACGATGTGCAGGCCAAACTCGCTGGCCGCTCGCTCGCCCGCAATGGCCGCCCAGGCCGGGTTGCCCGCAGCCAGTCGGGCACCCTCGGCGTTGCTGGCCGCTGCCCGCCGTTCAACCTTTGGCAGGTGCGTAGTTAGCCAGTCTTGGCACTGGGCCAGCGCCTGCGGATGGGCAAAAACGGCCTCGATGCCGACGTTTGAAGCCTCCAAGCGCATCAAATTGTGGCGAATCAAGAAACTGGTTTCACCCACAATTTGCAGCGGGGAATTGAGCAGCAGGTCGAGCGAGCGCGAGATGACGCCTTCTGTGGAGTTCTCAATCGGGACCACACCAAAGTCAGCGCTGCCGGCCGCCGTGGCCCGAAACACCTCGTCGATGCTGACGCAGGGCATACGCTCAAGGCTGGAGCCAAAATACTGTAGCGCTGCCTGCTCGCTGAATGTGCCCGCCGGGCCCAGAAAGGCCACCCGTTGTACTGCCTCCAGTGAGCGACAGGCCGACATCACCTCACGCCATATGACCGCGATGTGAGGCGGCTTCAGCGGGCCGGGGTTAGAGCCCTGCAGACCGGCAATCACCTGGGCCTCACGGTCTGGGCGAAACACCGCGGAGCCTTCAGCACGCTTGATCTCGCCAACCTCCAGGGCCAGACCGGCACGGCGGTTCAGCAGCGCCAGAAGTTCTCGGTCCAGGGCGTCAATTTGGGTACGCAATTGGGGCAGTGTGTGTGCCATGGGTGCTTTGTCGCCTCAGCGTGGGTTTTTTTCAAATTCTCGCATGTAGTCCACCAGCGCCTGCACGCCGGCCAGCGGCATGGCGTTGTACAGGCTGGCGCGCATGCCGCCCACCGACTTGTGCCCCTTGAGCTGCAGCAGACCACGCGCCTGGGGCTGTCAATGGCCTCATACAACAACGCCGCCTTGGCCCGGTTGCGGGCTTCGATGGCGGTAATGCCGCCCTGGCGCTTGAGCCACTGGAACACCAGCCCGGCCATGTAAATGGCGTAGGTGGGCGGTGTGTTGAACATAGAGCCGGCGTCGGCCACATTTCTGTAGTCAAAGGCGCTGGGGCAGGCGGGCAGGGCGTGGCCGAGCAGGTCTTCACGCACCACCACCAGCGTGAGCCCAGCCGGACCGAGGTTTTTTTGCGCCCCGCCAAAGGCCAAGCCGACACGTGACCAGTCCACCGGCCTCGAGGCGGCGTGCGATGAAAAATCAATCACCAAGGGTGTGTCGCAGCCCAGTGCCCGCAGGTCAGGCAGTTCATGAAACTCGACACCGTGGATGGTCTCATTGCTGCAAATATGCACATAAGCGGCGTCCGGGCTCAGCCGCCAACTTGCCGGCTCGGGCAAGCGGGTGTGGCCGTCGGCCTCGTTGCTGGCGACCAGGTTGACAGAGCCAAAGCGGGCGGCTTCTTTGAGTGATTTTTGGCTCCAGCTGCCCGTCACCACCACATCAATCGGGCCTGCTGACCCCGCGCCAGAGCGCCGACCAGCCAGGTTCAGCGGCACGATGGCATTTTCAGCCAGGCCGCCGCCCTGCATGAACAGGATCTTGAACTGTGTTGGTACGGCCAGTAGCTCGCGCAGATCGGCTTCGGCTCGCTCGTAGATGGAGATAAATTCGCGACCCCGGTGGCTCATCTCCATCACGCCCATGCCGCTGCCATGCCAGTCCAGCATCTCGGCGGCGGCTTGCGCCAGCACTTCGGCCGGCATGGTGGCCGGCCCGGCGGAAAAATTGAACGGACGAGTCATGCAAAAATCAAGATAAAAAGTGCCTCTAGCCCCCGTCCAGTGGGCGTGTCCAGCTATTTATTTAGTAGCAATTAAGCTTCGCTATCGCTATCGCTATCGCTGTCGCTCTCGGCATCCGGCGACGCGGCGTCATCGCCGACCGGGTTGGCGTCGTTTTCGACAATGCGTTGCAGCCCGCTGAGCTTGGAGCCTTCATCCAGCCCGATCAGCGTCACACCCTGGGTGGCCCGGCCCAGTTCGCGAATTTCACTCACCCGGGTCCGTACCAGCACACCCTTGTCGGTGATGAGCATGATCTCGTCGTCCACATGCACCAGCGTGGCCGCCACCACCCGGCCATTGCGCTCGGACTGCGTGATGGCGATCATGCCCTTGGTGCCACGGCCGTGCCGGGTGTACTCGGTGATGCTGG
>RFWA01000162.1 GCA_009922295.1 Betaproteobacteria bacterium | reverse complement strand
AGCTTGGGTTGTGGGCATGATGTATAAATTGTACATCGCCACTTGTTGCGGCCCTGACCTGATAATCAAACCTCACCGCACCCTGCCCATCCCCATGCCATCATCCTTGCTACCCAAAGACATCCGGGTGTTCGAACGCGGCTGGCTGTCGTCCAACAACATCCTTTTACTAGGCCAAGACAGCACGGCACTGATCGACAGCGGCTACGTCACCCATGCGCCGCAAACCCTGGCCCTGGTCGGCTCTGCTCTGGGCGGGCGGGCGCTGGACCAATTGGTCAACACCCATTTGCACAGCGACCACTGCGGCGGCAACGCCGCCCTGCAGAGCCATTACCCGGCGCTGCGCACCGCCATACCGCCCGGGCTGGCAGAGTCGGTGCGGCACTGGGATACAGACGCGCTGACCTATGCGCCCACCGGCCAGAGTTGCCCGCCATTCCGCTTTGACGCGCTGCTGCTACCGGACACCGAAGTCCGGCTGGGTGAGCGGCTGTGGCAGGTGCACGCCGCGCCCGGCCATGACACCCACTCAGTGGTGTTGTTTGAGCCGATGGCGCGGGTACTGCTGTCGGCCGATGCCTTGTGGGAGCGCGGTTTTGGCGTGGTCTTCCCTGAACTGGAAGGCCTGCAAGCCTTTGACGCCGTAGCCCGCACGCTGGATGTGATCGAGGCCCTGAAGCCGGCAGTGGTGATCCCCGGCCACGGTGCGGTGTTTTCTGACACGGCCGCCGCGCTGGCTTATGCCCGGTCACGGCTTGACAGCTTTGTGGCAGACCCAGCGCGGCACCTGCGCCACGGCGTCAAGGTCTTGCTGAAGTTCAAGCTGCTCGAGTTGCAGACCATGGACACCGAGGCCCTGGTCCACTGGGCCGGCACCACGCCCTACTTTGCCCGGATTTACCAGCAGCATTTCTCAAGCATGGAGTTTTCCAGCTGGGTCGATGGGCTGCTGAACGACCTGGTGCGCGCCCGGGCCGCGGCGCGTGTGGATGGGGTGGTGCACAACGTGGGTTAAGGGGGCAGGCCTATCCCTGCAACTACGTGATCTGGTAGAGCCAAACCGGCCGGCCCTGCACGCCCTCAAGACGCCCGGTCGGCGGCACACCGTCCACCGCAAACTCCAAGCTCACCAGCCAGGCGCCAGGCTGGAGCTCAGCGCGCGCCTTGGCCAGTGCGCGAGCCATACTCTCAGGCCGCTGGAACAGGTAGACCAGCTGATAGCCCGACCAGTCCGCCCGCCAGATGTCACCCTGCGTCACTTTGGCCCAGGGGCAGCGCCAGGCGCAGAGCAGCCGCAAGGGCCGGCTCCACTCCAGGCCATGCAGCTCGGCCATCGGGTAGGCCCGGCGCAGCGCCTGCAGGCCCTGGCCCAGCCCGCAACCCGCATCAAGCGCGCGCGCGCCGGGTGGCAATGGGGCCAAGTCGGGGAGATGGTCCAGCGCGCCCTCTGGTGTGGGAAACAGCGGCGCATCACGCCAGGCGTTGATCGGATAGACCAGCAGCAGCAGCGCCAGCGGCAGCAGCCAAGCCCAGGCTGGCACCGCCAACACACCCGACAATGCCAGTGACAGCGGAAAGCCGGAACCGACCACAGCGCGGCGCCACCAGCTGCCACCCCATACGCTACCGACCACGCCCAGCAGCGTGCCACCCAGCAATGCCAGCAATGCAGGAGCACCTGCCATGCGCAGCCCAAGGAACAGGGCCCAAGCCACAGCCCAGGCCAACAACGCCGGCAATGGCCAGCGCAAGCTCACGGCGCGCGGCTCCCACGCAGGCGATCAATCAGCCCATTGAGCTCATCGAGTGAGCCAAACTGGATGCAGAGCTCGCCCATCTCCTCCATGCGGCCGGCGCGTTTGACACGCTTTTTCACACGCACCTCAACCTGGGCGGCGAGCAGGTCCGACAGCTCGTCTTCTACCCGTTTGAGGTCGCGCGACTTCTCTTTTTTGGGTTTGGTCGAGGTCAGGGTGAACTCGGCACTGAGTTTTTTCACCAGGCTCTCGGCTTCGCGCACCGACATCTTGCGGGCGCTGATCTGACTGGCCGCGGTAATTTGAGTGGCGCGGTCCAGCGCTAAAAGCGCGCGCGCATGGCCCATGTCCAAATCGCCTGCCATGAGCATGGTCTGCACCGGCTCGGCCAGGTTAAGCAGGCGCAAGAGGTTGGAGGCCGCGCTGCGGGAGCGCCCAACCGCTTGGGCGGCCAGTTCGTGAGTGAGCCCAAACTCTTTGATCAGGCGTTGCAAACCCTGGGCTTCTTCCAGTGGGTTGAGGTCTTCGCGCTGGATATTCTCGATCAACGCCATGGCGGCGGCGGCTTCGTTGGGCACGTCGCGCACCAGCACGGGTACGCTGTCCAGCCCGGCCAGGCGCGCGGCACGGAACCGCCGTTCGCCCGCGATGATCTCGTACAGGCCCTGATTGGCGCCCTCCTTGAGCTGGCGCACCAGGATGGGCTGCATGATGCCTTGGGCCTTGATCGACTCGGCCAGCTCGTACAAGGCACCTTCGTCCATGTGGGTGCGCGGCTGGTACATGCCAGGCACCAAATCGACCAGCCGCAGCGAGGCCGGCAGGCCTGGGCTGGCGCTGCTGGTGGCAGAGTCGTCGGCCGCGTTTTCGCTGACCTTGGGGCCGAGCAAAGCCTCCAGGCCTCGGCCCAGGCCTTTGAGTTTCTTAGTTGCCATGGGCGTGTTCCTTGTCGAAGATGAGGGTGGAGATGGGAAGTGCTGCGCCTGCCGCCTCAGCCTGCAGCTGAAGCAGCCACTGGTGGGCCTCTGGCCAGTCACCCAGGCCAGAGTCAGCATTAAGGTGGCCGCGCGCGCCCAGCGACACAAAGCGGGCGCCCCAGTCGCGACCAAACTGCTGGGCACGGGCCAGGCTGCAATAGGGGTCATTGCTGCTGCCCACCAACAGCGCTGGAAAAGGAAGGCGCACCTGTTGTAACGGTGCCCAACTTCGCAGCGCCGGGCGTAAGTTCGGCAACTCGGGGTCGCCGGGGGCTACCAACAAAGCGCCCGCCACCCGGGTGGTCTGTTGTGAATGGGCGGCCCAGGCTGCCACCAGCAGGCAGCCCAAGCTGTGCCCGACCAGCCACACGGGTGCAGCGCGCGCCAGCAACACCTCTTCAAGCCGTGCGATCCAGTCGCCACGCAGGGGCCGCAGCCAGTCGTGCTGCTCCACCCGCTGGTAACCGTAAAGGGCCTCCCAGCGGCTCTGCCAATGCTGCGGGCCAGAGTTTTGCCAGCCGGGCAGTATCAAGACGTCAGAATATGTAATCACTATATTTTTGATAGCGCAATAGACAAGCAGAGCAAGGGCTGGAGCCTGATTTGACTACATGGTTTCGACGCGGACCACCATCTCCTGGGCAAAATTAACAAAGGCCTGCGCTCCTTTGCTAGACGGGTCAAACACCACGCCGGGCAAGCCATAACTCGGCGCCTCGGCCAAGCGCACATTGCGTGGGATGACGGTGTCGAACACCTTGTTGCCAAAGCGGGTCTTGAGTTGCTCGCTGACCTGCTGCTGCAGCATGATGCGGGGGTCAAACATGACGCGCAACAGGCCAATGATGGCCAGGTCGCGGTTGAGGTTGGCGTGCACCTGCTTGATGGTGTTGACCAAGTCGGCCAGCCCCTCCAGCGCAAAATACTCGCACTGCATGGGCACGATCACACCATGCGCGCAGCATAGACCGTTGAGGGTGAGCATGGACAGCGAGGGCGGGCAGTCGATCAGGATGAAGTCGTAATCATCACCCACGGCGCCCAAGGCTTGCTTGAGCCGCTTTTCCCGGCGCTCGACGTCTACCAATTCGACCTCGGCCCCGGCCAGTTCGCGGTTAGCGCCCAGAATGTCATAGCTACAACCCGCGGCCGCCAGCTTGTCACTTTTGACCCGCGCCTCGGCCACGGTCGCCGACTCCAACAACACGTCGTAGATCGACAGCTCTAGTTGGCGCTTGTCCACGCCCGAACCCATGGTGGCATTGCCCTGTGGGTCAAGGTCCACCATCAGCACCCGCTGGCCAACCTTGGCCAGCCCGGCCGCCAAGTTAACGGTCGTCGTGGTTTTGCCCACCCCACCCTTTTGGTTGGCAACACAGAATATTTTGGCCATAAGCGGATCTCAGAGAAGAAAAGGATGGACGATGGCTCAAGCCGTCAGCGGGAGACGACCAGCTTGATACCAAAGCCAATTAAAAAAACGCCGGCCAGTTTCTCTAACGCTGTGGTGATCAATGGGTTAGCGCGCAGGCGCTCCGCCAGGGTGTGCGTCAACGTGACCAGCACCAGGCAATAGGAGAAGCCTAAAACGGCGATGGTTAGCGCCATGACCGCAAAGGTGAGCAAGCCCTGATGGTGCGCCGGATCGACAAACAAAGGAAAAAACGCCATGTAAAAAACGATCGCCTTGGGGTTGAGCAAGGTGATGCCCATGGCCTGCCGCAGGTAATGCCGCGGTTTGATGTTGAGCACCGGCGGCGCACCTGGCTTGGCGCTGAGCATGCGCCAACCCAACCAAGCCAGATACGCAGCACCCAGCCACTGTATGGCAGCAAAAGCAGGTGGGTAAGCCGTCAATACCGTCGCGACCCCTGCTACCGCCAGCCACAACAAAATCTGATCGCCCAGAACAATCCCCAAGCCAGCAGCGAGTCCACCGCGCATGCCTCCTTTGCCTGTGGAGGTGACCAAGGCAAGGTTACCTGGTCCTGGAATCAACAAGAAAATCAGGATCGCGGCTGCAAAAGCGGGATAGTCGGCAATACCAAAAAACATGGGGCTTTTCTTTCAGACGAGAGTCTGAGTTTACGTGACGCCTGTGCTGCGTCCTGCGGACATTAAACCGCGCCAGACCAAACCACTTAAAGGCGTTGGAGCCAGACCAAGCAGCGCTCGGCATCCAGGCCCGGTACAGCCACTGGTTCCACGTGAAACACATGCACTGGCGGCGCGAGCTGAGCGATTTCGTCTGCAGGGTACTTGCCCTTCATTGCCACCCAACTTCCACCCTCGGCCAAGGCCTGAGCAGACCACTGGGTAAAGTCAGCTAAGGAGGCAAAAGCACGGGAGGTCACCAAGGAATAGGTCTCTGTCAATTGCTCCACCCGGGCATGGCGGCCGCGCAGATTGGGCAGTCGCAAACTGACCGCCACCTGCTGGACAAAGGCGGCCTTCTTCGCCACGGCGTCTACACAATCAATCTGCCAACCGGGGCAACAAATGGCCAGCACAACACCGGGCAAGCCAGCGCCAGCACCCACATCAAGCACTCGAAGGGTCCGCCCGGGGCATTGACGCCTTAGTGGCATAACAATGGACAAGCTATCCAACAAGTGGTGTGTCAGCATCTCAGCGGGTTCGAGCCGAGCTGTCAGGTTGTACACCCGGCCCCATTTGGCCAACAAAACCAGATACTCCAGCAGCATCTGAACCTGCGCATCGCTAAGGTCCAGACCTAGCGCATTTAGGCCGCGGCGTAGCGGCGCCTCAAGCTCGCGCATCAGGCCACCAAGGGGCTGGCGTCAACTTCAGCCACGCCGGTATCACGAGCCGCAGCAAAGCCCTTGAAATTGCTTTTCTTTAGGTGGATCAGCAGCAGTGAGATCGCCGCCGGCGTGACCCCGGACATGCGCGAGGCCTGGCCCAAGGTCTCGGGCCGGTGCCGCGCCAATTGCTGCCTCACCTCATAGCTCAGTGCGGTGACTTGTAAATAATCTAGGCTGTCAGGCAAACGCAGGCTCTCAAAATGGGCCGCACGGTCAACCTCCCCTTTTTGGCGGTCTATGTAGCCAGAGTACTTGGCCGATATCTCAACCTGCTCTATGACGGCCGCTTGGAAAAGCGCCTCATCGCCGCCGGGGGTTTCACGTGAAACCATGGGCGCCAGGGCCGCGTTGAATCGCCCTCCGTCAAGCGACATGAGGTCGGCGTGACGAATACCTGGTCGGCGCAGTAGCTCAGCCAGGCTGTACTCATGGTCGATGGCCTTGCCCAAAATCCTCTCGGATTCGGTCGCCGGTAAATTCTTTGGGCTGACCCACAGCCCACGCAAGCGCTCTGTTTCACG
>RFWA01000161.1 GCA_009922295.1 Betaproteobacteria bacterium | reverse complement strand
GGCAGGCATCCTTCGGCGCAGCTGCGCAGGGCAACCGATGCGTCCAGTGGCTTGCCGTCAAGCAGAAAACGGGCGGCGCTAATGGTCTTGTCAGCGTCGGGTCGAAGGGTGGCTTGCAGGTCAAAACGCTGACCAGGCAGAAACCTGGCAATCACCGGGGCCGGCTGGCCACTGGTGAAAAGCTCGCTGGGCGGCGTCAGGCGGCTTACCGTTGGCGCTGCCAGGGCGGCACTGGTGACCAGCGTAGCCAGCGCCAGGCCGTGGAGCGCCTGGTTCAGGAGGGAATAGCGGGTTGGTAGATTCATCGTAAGGTCCGTTGATTGGCTGAAAAATGGCAAAGAGTTCTGCGCGTCGGTGTTGGCGCTGGGACCCGGGTTGGCGAGGTCAGTGGCGGTGTTGCTGCTGGTGAAGGTAACTGGCCATGTCAAACACGGTCATGCTGCGTGTGGCATCCGGGCCTAATTCCAGGCCAACCCAGAACACCTGGTTATCAGCTTCTTCACGGCGACCCACGCGAAGAACGCCGGTCACGCCAACCAGGCCCCGAACATGGGGCACCGCCCAATCGGTCTGCGTAGGGTCTAGCCGAACCAGCACGGTGGCTGGCGGCAGATCATTGGCGTCGCCGTCGGCGTGCTCGCTCATCTGTACCGGCCGCGGTGTCAGCAAAAACTGGCCCGGGGTCGCGGTCTCCCGCTGCACCATGTACCCGGTCAGACGCACCTGGCGCCCATTGGCACGGGCCAAGCGCTCGGAAAACTCGACACCGCCTGGGCCAACAGGCAGACGAAAGAAATCGCGAAACGACAACTCGATGATGGGTTCTTGTGTGTTGGGATCTTGTGCCAGGCCTGTTCCTGGTAGCAGAACAAGGCTGAGCAATACGCCCAGTGCAGGGCCCCAAGATCGGGACACAGACCGGATAAAAACCGAAAAATTGTGAGTCATGGCTGGAGAGGTACGGCGGCGCAAGGCCCGCGACCGCTCCGGTCAATTATTAGTCTTCAGGATGACGATTTCGTGACAAAGAGCCGCGCTGCCCGCTTGTGGCAGAGTGTCCAAGCCACCCTTGGCTCAGGGGGATGTCTTGCCGAAGCTTGAGGGATCGCTGCTGCCAAGGCTCCCGTAGCCGCCATAGCTGCTGGCGTCTTTGGCGCCTTTTCGGCCGGTGATTTGCCAGGCGGCGCGCTGGTTCACCAATTGCGCCAGGTACTCAATCTCTTCGTCGGTGTGGTTCAGCAGTGGTGCGGGGGTCAGCAAACGGCCGTTGCGCGCTATGGGTTCGACCCAATGGGCGTCGTGGTATTCGGCCTGCACCAGTTTGCGCTCGGTGCTGGCCTCCAGGTCCACCACGCCGTAGCAGATGCAGAGGTAGCTGCGGTTGTCCTGCTCTGGAAAAACCTCGGCGTAGACCCCGGTGCCACGGATACCTGCGGTCGCCGTTGGTGTTGAAATCTTTCGTTGCGGGCCTTTGCCCCAGACGCTGATGACGCCGCCCGTCAAAAGGCGCAGCGCGTTGACGACGACCCCACCTGTGTCACCCTCGACCTTCAGCCTTGAGTTCTGGCGCAGGTGAAAGGCTGAGTCGCCCATCACAAAGACCAGGCTGGCGCCGGGGCCCGTAAGCAGTTCGTCGCCATTCCGGATAGTCTGATCGGCTTGCAATCGGATGCCGTTGGCCTGGGCGTCGCCTACCAGCGTCACGATGTTGCTGCGGCCTTGGGCTTGTGCGCCCAGTGTGCCGCCCAGGCTGGTCCACAGCGCCGCAGCGCGCAAAAAGCTGCGGCGCTGGAACCACAGGACTTCTCGTTCGGTACGATTTGCCAATCGGTGCTGGGTCACGGCGCGTCTCCCGAGGGTGACTCAAACGTGTCGCGGTAGGTGAAATACAGCGAGCAAAAGAACATGGCGGCCATGAGCAGCAGCACAGGAAAAATCAGGCTTCCGGCCAGCAAGGCCAGGATCAGTACCAACATCCAGCTCAGGCCAAAAACCAGCAGGGCGCGCAGGTTGCGAAGGCAGGCCACCATGCTGAAAAACACGCTCTTGACTGGCGGCAGTCCGTGCCAATGCACCAGCGCTGGCGCATGCCAGAACAGCAGCGACACCGGCAGGTGAATCGCGATAAAGGCCCACATCGCCCCCTGAAAACCGGGCTCCATCATGGCTTCTGCGCTGGGCGACTCGCCGCCCAGATAGACCCGGGCAAAGCCGCCGCCATCGACCATCCAGCAAGTGCCCAGTGCGGCCAAAAAGCCCAGGGCGTAGAGCGAGCCCAGGATCAGCATTGACCGCAAGGCCTGCGGCCCGGCGCGGAACCCGGTCAGTAGCATCAAGGGCATCGGAAATTTGCCGGCAGCCGCTTCGCGGGTGGCGGCCATCAGGCCCAGGGTGGTGCCGGGCAGCAGCACCATGGCCAGCGGTACGCCGATCAGCGGCAGCTTGCTGACCAAAGTCATGGCCGCCATGAACATGAAGAACAGGCCAGTGAGCGCCAGCGGCTGGCGCAAGAAAGTTCGGATGCCGAGCTTGATCCAAGTGAAGCCGGTGCGTGCCGGGACAAGTTGCAGCTTCATGCGGTCTCTGACTGCCAGCCGTTCAGCACGATCGGCTGTGTGAGCCGCTCACGCAGGATGCGCTCGAAGTGACCGGGATCGTGCGCCTTGAGCATGCTGGCCTCGCGTGGCAGGTAGAAGTCCCACAGGCGTGACAACCAAAAGCGCAGGGCGCCGGCACGCAGCATGGCGGGCAGCAAACGCCGTTCGGCGCCGGTCAGCGGTCGCACACGCTCATAGGCGGTGACAAAACTATCGGCCCGCGCGGTATCAGGGCGTCCCGTGGCCAGGTCCACGCACCAGTCGTTCAGGCACACCGCCAGATCAAACAGCCAACTGTCCACGCCTGCGAAGTAAAAGTCAAAGAACCCTGACAGCCGAGGATGACCATCAATTTGCTCGAACATCACGTTGTCACGGAACAGGTCAGCGTGGATCGGCCCTCGCGGCAGCGCCGCGTAGTAGGCGCCTTGTGCTACGTGGACCTGGTAAGCCAATTCGCTTTGGATCAACTCAGCTTGAGCCGGGTTGAGGTAGGGCAGCACCACGGGTACCGTGTCTCGCCACCAGTCCAGGCCGCGAAGGTTAGGTTGGCGCAGCTCAAAGTCGCGGCCAGCCAGGTGCATGCGGGCCAACATATCGCCTACGGCCGCGCAGTGCACGGCTCGGGGCTGCAGTTCGCTGCTGCCGCGCAAGCGCTCCACCACCGCGGTCGGCTTGCCTTTCAGAGCAAACACCAGGTCACCGTCGCGATTCGCACTCGGGTCAGGCACCGGAATACCACGCTGGGCCAGGTGTTTCATCAGCCGCAGGTAAAAAGGCAGCTGCTCGAAGCTGAGCCGCTCAAACAGTGTCAGCACCAGTTCGCGTTGCTGGCCGGCCAGCTCGGTAGTGACAAAGTAGTTGGTGTTTTCAATGCCGCCGGAGCAGCCCTGCAATGTCAGCAACTGGCCCAGTTGCAGTTGTTGCAGCAGCGTGCTGGCCTCTTGCGCCGAGACTTCGGTATAGACCGCCATGGTGCCTAGAAAACCGCTATTTTCCAGCTGCGCTGGCCGCTGCCGGGCTGCACCTGGTAGCTTGGCATGTCGCCCTTGGGTTGTACCGTGATGCTGCGGGTTTCGCCGCCGACCCGCAGCTCGTCGATGCGGGAACCGGAATCTTCAATTTGGATGCGCTCGGTAAGCTTTTCCACACCCGCACCCACGGTGACCGGGCGGGTTGCTCCGGCCGGGGCTTGGCTAGGGACGGTGGTCTGGGCCTGACACAGGCTCAGACCGGCAAGAAACAGGGGCAATATGAGTGAAGAGCGCATGGTGCACATTGTAGAACCAGTGGCCTTGGTCGGGCACAGGCAAAATGGCAGGATGACTGATATCCCCACGCCGCCCAAAACTCTGCTCCTGGTTGATGGTTCGAGCTACCTGTACCGGGCCTTCCACGCCATGCCAGACCTGCGTGCCGTGCCGGGCGACCCGGCCAGTCCGCCCACCGGGGCCATCCGCGGCATGATCAATATGTTGCAAAAGCTGCGCAAAGATGTGCCGGCCGACTATGCTGCCTGCGTGTTTGATGCGCACGGTCCGACCTTTCGCGATGCCATTTACCCCGAGTACAAGGGTCACCGCTCGCCCATGCCTGACGACTTGCGCGCTCAGATTGAGCCGATCCACGAAGTGGTGCGGCTGATGGGTTGGAAAATTCTGGACGTGCCGGGTGTGGAGGCGGACGACGTGATCGGCACCCTGGCCGTGATTGCTGCGGGGCAAGGCGTCGAGGTGATTGTCAGCAGCGGCGACAAGGACCTGGCGCAACTGGTCAACTCCCGCATCACGATTGTGGACACCATGAACGGCCGCCGGCGCGATGTGGCCGGTGTCGAGGCCGAATTTGGCGTCCCGCCGCACCTCATGGTCGATTACCAGACCCTTGTCGGCGACGCGGTGGACAACGTGCCCGGCGTGGCCAAGGTCGGCCCCAAGACTGCGGCCAAGTGGCTGCAGGAATACGGTTCGCTGGCGGCGGTGGTCGCCCATGTGGACGAGATCAAGGGCGTGGCCGGCGAAAACCTGAAGAAAGCGCTGGACTGGCTGCCCACCGGGCGGCAGTTGCTCAGCATCAAGGTGGATTGCGACCTGGGTGCCTGGGTACCGAACCTGCCTGCTCTCGATTCCATAGCAACCGGGTTAGAAGACACGGGGGCTCTGAGGCTTTTTTACGAAAAATTTGGGTTCAAGGGCCTGGCCCGGGCCGTCGCCGGCGAAGGTGCGCTTGCCGCGCCGGCCGCGCGCAAGCCCCGCGCCAGCGAGCCCGGGCTGTTTGACGAACCTGAGGCCGCTGCAGCGCCAACCCTGGCGCGGCCCAACAACCTGGCCTACGAGACTGTGCTGGACTGGCCCGCCTTCGAGCGTTGGCAAGCGCGGCTGCAGGCTGCTGATCTGGTGGCGCTGGACACCGAGACCACCTCGCTCAATGAGATGCGCGCCGAGATCGTGGGTTTGAGCTTTTCGGTGCAGCCCGGCGAGGCGGCTTATGTGCCGCTGGCGCACGACTACCCGGGTGCCCCCGACCAGTTGCCCCGGGCCGAGGTGCTGGCCCGGCTCAAGCCCTGGCTGGAAGACGCCAACCGGCCCAAGCTGGGACAGCACGTCAAGTACGACCGCCATGTGTTTGCCAACCACGGCATCGAGGTGCAGGGCTACGCGCACGACACCATGCTGCAGAGCTATGTGATTGAAGTCCACAAGCCCCACGGCCTAGCCAGCCTGGCCGAGCGCCACCTCGGGCGTGGTGGCATCAGCTATGAGGACCTGTGCGGCAAGGGCGTGGGACAGATTTCGTTTTCGCAGGTGGACATTGCCCGCGCTGCCGAGTACTCGTGCGAAGACTCGGACCAGACGCTCGATGTGCACCGCACCCTGTGGCCCAGCTTGGAAGCCGACGACAAGCTGCGCTTCATTTACCAGATGGAAATCGCCAGCAGCGAGGCCCTGTACCGCATTGAGCGCAACGGCGTGTTGATCGACGCGCCCATGCTGGCGCTGCAGAGCCACGAACTGGGCCAGCGCATCCTGCAACTCGAAGGCGAGGCCCACGCCCTGGCCGGCCAGCCCTTCAACCTGGGCAGCCCGAAGCAGATTGGCGAGATTTTTTTCACCCAGCTCGGCTTGCCGGTGGTCAAAAAAACTGCGACCGGCGCCCCCAGCACCGACGAAGAAGTGCTGGAAAAACTGGCCGAAGACTACCCGCTGCCAGCCAAAATTCTGGAGCACCGGGGCCTGTCCAAGCTCAAAGGGACCTACACCGACAAACTGGCACAGCTGGCACACCCGCGCACCGGCCGGGTCCATACCCACTATGCGCAGGCGGTGGCGGTGACCGGGCGGCTCTCCAGCAATGACCCCAACCTGCAAAACATCCCGGTGCGTACCGCAGAGGGCCGGCGCGTGCGCGAGGCCTTTGTGGCGCCGCCGGGCAGCCTGATCGCCAGCGCCGACTACAGCCAGATCGAGCTGCGCATCATGGCCCACCTGAGCGGC
>RFWA01000017.1 GCA_009922295.1 Betaproteobacteria bacterium | reverse complement strand
CATGCCACCCTTGGATTTTTCCAGGTGGGCGGCACCGGCTTGCACCGCCATGCGCCCGGCCACCTCGCTCATGGGCGCCAACAGCGGCAGGCCGCCGCCAGGGCCGGTGATGGTCTCTTAGGCGATGCAGACCGCGCCGGATTTGATCAGAGCGCGGGTTTGTTCAGGGTCAGGTGCCAGGTGCAGGTAGGTGTACAGAATTTGGCCCGGGCGCAGCATGGCGTACTCCTGCGGTTGCGGCTCCTTGACCTTGACGATCATGTCGGCCCAGCCAAACACCTCGGCCGCGTCGGCCGCCACGGTGGCGCCGGCGCTTTGGTACAGCGCATCACTCAGGCCGATGGCGGCACCAGCGCCGCTTTGCACCAGCACACTGTGACCATGGGCGCACAACTCGCGCACACTGGCTGGTGTCAGGCCGACGCGGTACTCGTGGTTCTTGATTTCCTTGGGGAGTCCGATGCGCATGCTGCTGTCCTCTGGCTGTGGTTGAGGCAGCCAGTGTCCGGCAGGGAGGCCCCTATTAGAAGCAGTATGAAATAGTTAGGAGTTTCATTCTCATGGCTAATTGAAGGCGGGGGCGCTCGGTCGCAACGACCGGCGCGTAAATCGACATGGTGGCGTTTAACGGGGAGCGAACAATGCGTTCCACTTGACCGTGAAGGCATTCACGACGTCGGGGGTGTATTTTTCGTCGTCATGCAAGGTGACGGCCTTGATGTCCAGTGAACCAGGGACGTTAGATAAGGCACTGGCCATTTCGCCCTTGCCAACCATCTGGCCCTGCCCGCGTACCGACATCATGTAGTCCATGAAGACCAACGCGGCATTCGGACGTTTGGAGCCCGCGACAACGCCACCCCCATAGGCGGCACCATAGCTTGGATTCACAACCACTGTCTTGATGGGGGCGCCGGCATCCACCAGCGGATTGGTGACGGAGAACACCGTCCATAGGTTAATTGACAGTTCGCCAGCGGCAACCCCCTGCGTAGGGGCGACTGCACCAGGGTAGGTCTTCATGTTCTGCGCCGCGAGCTTGGCCAGAAAGCCTGCGCCTTGCGTTTTCTCCATCCAGTCATACCAACCAACGGTGAGGTCGCCAACCAGCGCAGTCGAACCAATCTTGCCTTTGAACTCGGGCTTGAGCAGGTCTTGGTATCCGGTCGGCGGGGTTTTGACGAGATTGGTGTTGTAGACCATGACAAATGGGTTCACCCCAATGAGTGGCACTGCGCCTTGCCGCATCCCGGAATCTGGCCAGGCCTGGGCATTAGGACCGACGGGCACCCGCAGCCAGCCTTTTTTCGCGGCAGCGGCCGACCAAACGAGTTCCGATGTGATGATGGCGTCGCCTTCGATATTGCCTGCCGCACGCTCCTGTTCGACACGGGTATTGATCAAGTTCCCGATAACACGTATGGCGTCCATCTTGATGCCCGGGTAGGCCTTTTCAAAATCGGCTTTGATGCGCTCATGAACAGCCGGCGCTGTGGTGGTGTAAACCACAACAAGGCCCTCTTTCTTGGCGTCTGTCAGGATCTTGTTCCAATCTGCCGGTGACACTGTCCGGTCCTTTGATTGGGCGTGCACAGCTGTCCCGGTGACACCAAACAGGGCAGCGCCAATCACCATGGCGCAACCTGCAATTAGGGAGACGATTGGGCGTGAGGTTGGCGCAGTAATTTGCAAAGGCACTGGATGGTTTCGCATGTTTTGTCTCCTGAATAAGGGGCTAATGTCTCGGTATAGGTTTCACGAATATCCGCACCGTCGGCTTTCCGGGTCGGGCGAGCAGTCTAGCAGTGAAAAAGCGACCGCGCTTGGGCTGCGCAACCGCCAATTTCGGACACCGTCAGCGTGAGTCCGAGTTGATCGATATCGGTGAAGGACGCTTGATGTTTTGCCTTAGAAATGCGGGCAAATAGGCAGGGTATATTCACAGTCAGCATAGGAGATTCTGATGAGCCAGCGCATCGACCAGAAACTAGTGGATGAATACAACACAAAAGGTTACATCACCATCAGAGCTTGTCTGACCGCGACTGAGGTCGACGTACTTAACCAGGCGACTGCTGACGTGGTGCAGCTGGACGGCCCACAAGTCATGCGCGAGCGTAACGGCCTGCCGCATGTGATTTATGGAATGCACCTGATGGATAAACGGCTATCTGTTTTGGCTCACCATCCGAAGCTTGTTCATATCGCGGAGCAGCTCCTAGGCAAACAGATTTACGTACACCAATCGCGCGTCAATGCTAAACAGACGGGCGGTGCCGTCGTCAATTGGCATCAGGATTTTGGTACCTACCATCGCGTGGATGGCGTTCCCCGACCTGACGGGATCATGATTGCCATCTTCCTCAACGACTGCACCGACCATAACGCACCCCTAATGGCTGTTCCAGGCTCGCAGGAGGAGGGTCTAGTATCCCAAGCAAGCACCTTGACGGAAGCGGAGGATCGTGATGGTGCGTCCAAATACCGTTTCGATATTTCAATGGAAAAAATGTCGGAATTAATTGATAAGTATGGGCTGGAGCACATTACTGGTCCGGCGGGGTCTATCGTTTTTATGAACATGCAGGTGGTGCACGGTTCAACGGTGAACATCACCCCACTCAAGCGCGTGATCCTTTATTTGAATGTTTGCACTGTGGACAACCAGGGTACGGCCTTTGTCCGTCCTAACTATTTAGCGGCTAGAGACTTTAGCCCGATCTCCCCCATGGCAGATGACTGCCTGACTTCTTTCGCAACCGCCTGAAACACGAGGAAATCTTATGCGTCCCAATCCCGTCAAACAAAAACTGGCCGCTGGCGGCACCGCCCTTGGCACCATGGTTTTTGAGTTCAGCAGTCCGGGCTTACCCGCTGCGCTGGTGGCCGCCGGCGCCGAATTCGTGCTTTACGACATGGAGCACAGCGGGTTCACCATGGATGAGATGCGGCGGCAATTCTCATATTGCCGTGGCATTGGCCTCGTGCCTATTGTTAGGCCGCCTGCCAAGACCTATGCCGCTGTGTCGCAGCTGCTTGATATTGGCGCTATGGGATTAATGTTCCAGATGGTTGAGTCTAGGGAGGAGGCTGAGGAGCTTGTGAGCTGGACGCGATACCCGCCCCGAGGCGTCCGCGGCGCTATGTTTGGCGGTGCGCATGACGATTACGCCGGTGGTGATTTGGCTGAAAAAATGAGGGTGGCTGATGAGCGGACTTTCATCCTGGCGATGATCGAAACAAAAAAAGGTGCAGAAAACATGGAGGAAATATTGGCCGTCAAAGATATTGATGGTGGTCACCTCGGCCAGTTTGATCTGTCGCTGTCGCTTGGTATCCCTGGTCAGTTTGACAGTCCCCACATACAGTCAACCATTGATCGTTTGCTAAGCACTTGCAAAAACCTGGGGAAAACCGCGGCGTGTATGGCGCACACGATGGAGCTCGCCAAAGATTGGCAGGAGCGGGGGTTTCGAATGATTTCTTACAGTTACGACACCGGACTGTTGCAAGAAAGTCTGCGCAACGGCATCCAGGAACTGCGGCGGCTACAGCGCTGACTTATTGAGAAATCAGACGGTCGCCGAGCTGCCCAGCGTTTCCCAGCGCTCGAGCGCGCCGAGCAGTTCGTCGTCGATCTGGGCGCTGCGTGCCGCCAGGCCAAGTGCGCGGGCGTTGTCGCTGGCGTACAGCGTGCCGTCTGCCAGCAGCTTGGCGATGTCTTGCTGCTCAGCCTCCAGGGCCGAAATCCGCTCGGGCAGGCCATCAAGCTCGCGTTGCTCCTTAAAGCTGAGCTTGCGGGTTTTGGGCGTTGGGGCAGCAGGTATGGCATTGAGCGGGGACGATGAACTCGATTGCTCCTGTTTTGATAGCTGATCACGCCCGTAATTAAAGGGCTGGGCGCCTTTTTGGCCTTTGCTTTTGGCCAGCTCAGTGGCGCGCGCGCTTTGTGTCAGCCAGTCGGTGACGCCGCCTTCGTACTCGCGCCAGCGGCCCTCGCCCTCACAGGCAATGGTGCTGGTGACCACGTTGTCAAGAAACGTACGGTCGTGGCTGACCAGAAACACGGTGCCGTCGTAGCTTTGCAGCAGGTCTTCCAGCAGCTCCAGGGTGTCGATGTCCAGGTCGTTGGTGGGCTCGTCCAGCACCAGCACATTGGCTGGCCGGGCGAACAGACGGGCCAGCAGCAGGCGGTTGCGCTCACCGCCGCTGAGCGAGCGAACCGGCGAATTGGCCCTTGCCGGAGAGAACAAAAAGTCGCCCAGATAGCTCTTGACGTGCTTGCGTTCGCGACCGATCTCGATCCATTCGCTGCCTGGGCTGATGAAGTCTTCTAGCGTGGCGTCCAGATCCAGCGCATTGCGCATCTGGTCAAAATACGCCACCTGCACATTGGCGCCTTGTCGCACTGTGCCCCAGCGGCTGTGGCCGGGCTCGGGTGCGGGCGCGTTGGCGGGTGCCGGATCGGGCGCGAGTTCACCCAAAATCAGCTTAAGCAGGGTGGTTTTGCCGGCGCCATTGGGCCCCAGCAGGCCGACCTTGTCGCCGCGCAGAATGGTGGCGCTGAAGTCTCGCACGATGACTTGCTCGCCAAATGACTTGGAGATATGGGTCAGTTCGGCCACCAGTTTGCCGCTGGCGGCGCCGCTGGCCACGTCCATGTTGACGCTGCCCAGGGTCTCACGGCGGGCTTCGCGGCTGGCGCGCAGCCGGTCCAGGCGAGTGATGCGGCCCTGAGCGCGGGTGCGCCGGGCTTCCACGCCTTTGCGGATCCACACTTCTTCTTGCGCCAGCAACTTGTCGAAACGCGCGTTGATGACGGCTTCTTGTGCCAACTGCTCTTCTTTTTGCGTCAAGTAGGCTGCAAAATTACCGGGGTATGACAAAAGCCGGCCACGGTCCAGTTCCACAATACGGGTGGCCACCCGGTCCAAAAAGGCGCGGTCGTGGGTGATGGTGATGATGCTGCCTTTGAACTCGACCAGCAGGCCCTCAAGCCATTCAATCGAGTCCAGGTCCAGGTGGTTGGTGGGCTCGTCGAGCAGCAGCACGTCGGGCTGCGCCACCAGCGCCTGGGCCAGCGCCACGCGCTTTTTGGTGCCGCCTGATAGGGTCCGCACGGTGGCCTCGGGGTCCAGGTGCAGCCGGTGCAGGGTTTCGGTCACCCGCTGCTCCCAGTTCCAGCCGTCCAGCGCCTCGATCTCGCTTTGCATCGCGTCCAGGTCACCGTGGCCCTGGGAATATTCATCAATTAAGGCCACAACCCTTGCCAGGCCTGCACTTACAGCTACAAAAACAGTAGCGTCGGCATCCAGCACAGGCTCCTGCGCCACGTAGGCAATCCGGGTGTTGCCCTGTACCTGCACGGTGCCGTCGTCCGGTCTTTCCATGCCGGCCAAAATTTTGAGCAGTGAGGACTTGCCGGCGCCGTTGCGGCCGATCAGGCCAACGCGTTCCTGCGATTCAAGAGAAAAATCAGCGTGATCGAGCAGGGCAACGTGCCCAAAAGCCAGCTGGGCGTCAAGGAGGGTGATAAGTGCCATGTGGCCGGCATTATCCCCTGAGGCTATTAGGCGGCGCCGTGACCCTTGATGTACGTTTCCAGGAACATGATCTGGTCGCCCTGCAGGCTCATGATGTCTTTGACAATGTCGCCAATGGACACCATGCCAAGCACACGGCCCTTGTCCAGTACCGGCAGGTGGCGGAAATTGCGAGTGGTCATGATGGCCATGCATTGCTGCAGCGTCTCGTTCATGGTGACAGTCAGCGGCGAGCGGGTCATGATCTCCGAAACAAGCGTCTGCGTGGCGCTCAGGCCGGGCAATAACACCTTGATGGCGCAGTCGCCCTGCGTCACGATGCCGGCCAGTGCGCCGTCATCGATCACCATCACCGAACGGATACGGTTGTTGCGCATCAATTCCAAGGCCTGCTGAACGGAGGCAGTGGACGGCAGCGAAAAAACAACACCGGACTTTTTTTCAATACAAGACTTCACCGAGGACATGAGCGGGTACTTTCAGGCAAAAAAGGGAATTTCTGGGTTAAAAGGGTTACAGGTCTTCATCATCCGCTGACGCCAGCTGCGGCGGGCGCTGCAATTTGATCAGATTCCAGCGGATGACCAGGGCCGCCATCGCCAGCAAGAGCACGGCACCGCTTTCATAAATGATGTTGATGGCGTTGACTTCCTTGCCCTGCAGGATGATCAAGCGGCACAGCGCGGTGATCGCGATGAAGATAGGAATTGTGATGGGAATGCGCCGATTTTTGTAGAAACCGGCCACCATGCCCAAGACCTCGGCGTAGATGAACAGCAGCAGCAGGTCTGTTAGCTTGACCGAGCGCACCAGGACGATGTTGAACATCTCCAGACCCACGGCGTAGACCGTGAACCCAGCGATCAGCACCAGAATGGCTTTTTCGGTCCAAACTATGGCATCGTAGATCTTCATAAAACCTCTGGCGCGGGCGGTTGACAGTAGGGAGTGTAACGGCCAGCATACTATATGCGAAATAGGCTCTGCGCGAGAGTGCCGTCGTCTTTCGGGGGCATTTGATCCCGATGACCGTCAGCGGTTCAGCGACTGCACATGCCGGCAAATGGCACCGGGGGCGGTGAACCAGACCTCACCATGGTCCCGTACCCGGCAAAGGTGTTCGAGCGCCCGTCGCAAATGCCGCAGTCGGTAGGGTTGACCCATCAGGTAAGGGTGCAGCGCAATGCCCATCACCAGCGGCTGCTGGCGCGCTTGCAGCAGCATTTCGTCAAAGTTGTCGATGATCATTTGGCAGAAATCCCTGGCGTCCATCTGCCTGGCGACGATCATGGGGATGTCGTTCAGCTCCTGCGGGTAGGGAATGGCCCACAGGGGCTGGCCGCTGCGCGTGCGCATGGCGACCGGCTGGTCGTCATGGCACCAGTTCAGGGTGTAGCTGTAGCCGGTCTCTGCCAGCAGGTCTGGCGTGAGCAGGCTTTCCGAAATCCAGGGCGAGAGCCAGCCCTGCGGCGCCGGGTGGCCCTCTGCCATCATGCGTTGGCGGCAGTGGGCCAGAAGCGCGCGCTCTCCGGCTTCATCCAGACCGCCTTGGCGCTCGGCGTTGCTGTGGCCATGCCCGATCAGCTCGTCGCCACGCGTCACCAGCGCGGCCACCAATTCAGGGCAGTGGTCGTACAGAGCCGTATTAATCAGCGCGCCCGTGGGCAGGCTGAGCTGGTCAAACAGTTCCAGGCAACGCCAGGCGCCCACCCGGTTGCCGTACTCACGCCAGCTGTAGTTCAGGACGTCGGGCTGCGGTGATGCTGGCCCAATGGCCGCCCCGAGGCCTTCGCCAAATGCAAAATGCTCCACGTTGAAGCCCAGGTACACGGCCAGTCGCGCGCCATCGGGCCAGCAGTAGTCGGGGCGCTGCCCGATACCGACGTAGTCGAATCGGCCATGGGTGGATAGGGGTCCGAGGCTGGGTGCTGACATGGTGCTCTCAAAAAAGTGGTGGCAGCGCCGCGTTCAAGGCTGTGCCAGTGCAGTCTGCAGGCGGCTCGCCTGCGCCCAGTTCACCGCGCCGTTGGGTTGTCGTCCGTGCAGCAGGTCGGTGATCTGTTGCACCGTTTCCATGGACTGGTGCTCGATCGCCTGCGGGGTCAGGCCCCCGATGTGTGGTGTTGCGATGACGCGGGGGTGGCGTGACAGAGCTGTGCTTGGCATCTGATCGGGGTCTCGCCCGACATCCAGTGCGCATCCGGCAATTTGCCCGGTGTCAAGCGCGTGCAGCAGAGCGGCGTCGTCGACCAGGTTGCCTCGAGACGGGTTGATGAAGTAGGCCGATGGTCGCATCGCCGCGAAAGCGGCGGCATTCATCAGCCGCTCTGATTGGGGCGTGGCAGTGGCCAGGCAGACCACATAGTCGCAGCGTCCCAGCAATTCATCCAGCGGCACTTGGGCGATGGCATCATGGCCAACGCGCACAAAGGGATCGCTCACCACCACCCGCATGCCAAAGGCGAGCGCCAAGTCTGCCAGCGCCCGCCCGATCTGACCATAGCCAATAATGCCAAGGGTCGAATGGCGTAACTCGCGGCCCATCACCGGGACCGGCAACATGCCGCGACGGTAACCGGTCACCGCGGCGCTGATACCGCGGCTGAGGTCAATCATCACGCCAATCGTCCATTCGGCCACTGAGGTCATGAACCCGGCGCTCGCCTGCGTCACCAGCACCCCAAGGCGGCTCGCAGTTTGAACATCGACATTGCGGATATCGACGGCGCAGCGGCAAAAAGCCAGCAGTTCAGGCAGCCGCTCAAGCAGTTCAGCACCGCCTTCAGCGCGTCGGTCACTCAGGATAATGTCGCAGCCCTTTGCCGCCGCTGCCAAAGATTCTGGCGTCCATGGCTCGAGGTGATGACTGACCCGCACATGCGCAATGGCTTGCAGCGCCTTAAGCGCCCGCGCACCGTAATAATTCTCCAGGGCAGCTGGATCGTGGGTCACAAAGACGTTGAATGTTCGCATGTGAGGATCCTAGGTGATTTGCCTGTCGCCCCGCAAGTTGGCAGCAGACAAAATGCTTTAAGCTCGCTAGAGACCTTGGCCTTGTACCCATACAGCCGCAATTTGCACCCAGAGAAAGGTAATCCATGCGCCTCATTTTCAAAACCTTTCGATGGCTGGGCCTGGCGCTGCTGCTGGCAGCGCTGGCGATTCAGCTTAGCGGTCACGGTTATTTTTGGCGCGCCCTGGCCGGTACGTATCTGCAGGGCCACACCACGGCACATATTGATGACGCCGCCAATTTTGCGCAGCGCACCATCCCTGCCGGCACGCCGCAAGACTGGCCCAAAGATGCACGCTATAACCAGCGGACGCTTGACCCTGCGATGCAGGCTTATCTCAAGCAATATGGCACGGCCGGCTTTTTGGTAGCGCAAAACGGCGCCGTCGTGCACGAGCAGTACTTTGCGCCCTACGACCAGAACAGCCGGACCAACTCGTTTTCAGTCGCCAAGACCATCACCACCATGCAGGTTGGGCTGGCCATTCAGCAGGGCTTTATCCCCAGTTTTGACTCACTCATCACGGGTCATCTCCCTGAATACGCCAACGATTCCCGTGGCAGTAAAGCCACCCTGGCCCAGCTCTCCAGCATGAAGGCCGGCCACGACTGGACCGAGGACTACTACCTGCCGCTGAACGTCACCACCGACCTCTACTTTGGCCAAGACGCGCGCCAGCTTGTACTGCGCCAAGGCTTCGAACGCGAGCCCGGCAGCGCCTATGAATACAGCAGCGGCACCACTCAGCTGCTGGGTGTTTACCTGGAGCGTGCGCTGGGCGCTAAAGAAAAAGGACTGACCATCAGCCAGCACCTGTCCCGCAGCTTGTGGCAACCGCTGGGCATGGAGCGCGAAGGGATTTACACCTTGGACCGGGCCGGGGGCGAAGGCGGCATCGAGCGCACCTATTGCTGTGTTTTCGCCACCGTGCGCGACTTTGCCAAGTTTGGCCAACTGCTCTTGCAGGACGGTCAGTGGCAAGGCAAACCCCTGCTGGACAAGGCCTTTGTTGAGCGCATGCGCCAGCCTGACCTTAAACCATATTACGGCCACTCGCTCTGGATGGACTGGCAGTACAAGCACCCGTTTTATTTCATGCAGGGGCACCAGGGCCAGTATGTGATTGTGGTGCCGTCCAAGCAGCTGGTGGTGGTGCGTCTGGGGCAGTTCCGCAACAAGAAGGACAAGGGTCCGAATGGCGTGACGCCCAATGAGGTCTACCGGTTTGTGGATCAGGCGGTGGCGCTCGTGTCCTGAGCACCGCCCAGGCCTAAAGGGCTGCCGCCAACTCCAGTTGCTTGAGTCGGCGGGTGATGCGCTCCAGAAACTCGAGGGTCACGTGCGACAGCGTCCGGTTTGACGGAATCATGATCCCGACCCCAATCGCATTGATCGCCGGGTTGTCCAGCGGGCGCCAAACCACTTCGCCGCGCTCTATCTCGTCGATGAACCCAATCTTGGTGAAAAATGAGATACCGCGTCCGGCAATGATCATGCGCTTGGCCATGGTGGTCGAATTGCACGACATAGCGGGCACCAGGTCGTCCCAGAACTTGGAGAACTCGGACTGCACCAAGTCATGGATCGGCGAGATGCGGCTGATCTGGATAAAGGCTTGGTCGCGACAATCCTGGAAGCTGATACTCGCTTTTTTGGCCAGTGGGTGAGAGGGTGCCATGACCACGCCCGGAGGGAACGGCGCTTTCGCCACCACGCTGACAGAGCTGGGCAGTTTTCCCAGATAGGAAATGCCTATGTCGTTGTCGCCCTTAGCCACCCGCTCCGACACCTCGCTGGGCAGTGCAGAGCTGATGGTGTAAGACACTGCTGGGTAACTGCTGGAGAACTCTTCCACGGCCGCAGGCAAAAACTCGATCAGAAGCGAATCCATGGCTGCAACGGACACGTGTCCTTTGCGCTCGCCTTTGAGTGCGTCGAGCTCGGTGCGCATCAGGTGGTAATCATGCAGTGTGCCGCGCACGTGCTGCTGGAGCCGCTCACCCGCGGCGTTGAGTCGCATCCCGCTGGGAATGCGGTCAAACAGCTCGGCGCCCAACTCTTGCTCCAGACGCAGGATT
Organism: Betaproteobacteria bacterium; assembly: GCA_009922295.1. GTDB lineage: Bacteria > Pseudomonadota > Gammaproteobacteria > Burkholderiales > Burkholderiaceae_C > Rhodoferax. Next base: position 6,152 of record RFWA01000017.1, on the reverse strand, counting down.
TGGCGGTTGACCGCGCTCGAGGCCACAAACAGGTTGTGTGCAGCCTTGCGAATCGAGCCGCAACGGGCGACCTCAAGAAAATACTTCAGTACAACGGCATGCATGGCCTGTCCGATGGGTAGCGGCTATTTGCGGATCGTACTCGCAACTGAAGGATGATCACGCAAAGCAGCACCCACGCTGCTGGCCCCGGCGGGGCTCCCGAACCCCGTGACCTCGGGACTGAAAAATTCCCGATTGATGGCGATGAAATGTGTCAGGTGTTTGGGTACGTCGCAGTCTTCAAAAATTGCCTCGGGCGGGCAAACCGACACGCAGATGCCGCAGTTGATGCATTCATCCGGGTGGATGTAGAAGCTGCGCGGCCCTTCGTAAATGCAGTCCACCGGACAACAGCTGACGCAACTGGCGTCTTTGCAGTCGATGCAGGTGTCAATGATGACGTAGGCCACGCGAGCACTCTAAGGGTCGATCAGCGACCGCTCCAGACCGGCTTGCGCTTTTGCTGGAAGGCCAGAACGCCTTCATTGCCATCGTCTGAATTCAGTGCCGCGACAAGGGCCGGCAGTCGCATGGACTGCGCCTGCACCGGTGTCAGTTGGCCGGTGCTGCGCACCACCTGCTTGATGGCTTGAAGCGACAGCGGCGCACAGGCCAAGATGTCGTCGACCCAGCGCGCCACCGCGCCATCCAGCTCAGCACGGGGTACCACCTCGTTCAAAAGGCCCATGTCGAGCGCTTGCGCCGCGGTAACGTGTTTGCCCGTGAACAGCATGGCCATGGCTTTACGGTAAGGCACTTGGCGCTGCAACAACACCATGCCGCCGTCTAAGGGCATGCGCCCGACCCGGGGTTCAGGCAGCCCGAAACGTGCCTCTTCACAGGCGACAACAATGTCGCAGCCAAGCACCATCTCAAAACCGCCACCGAGGGCGAAGCCATTGACCCGGGCAATCACTGGCACATTGAGCGTTTCGCGCAGCGCAATGCCACCGAACCCACCCGGGCGCGGCGCGGCCCAATATTCAAGGCCCGTGACGGACGGATTTTTAAGGTCAGCGCCGACGCAAAAAGCGCGTTCGCCGGCGCCGGTCAAGACCACGACCCGAACAGACGGGTCAGTTTCGATCTGGGTCCAAATCTGCTGCAGCCGTGCTTCTGTTGCCAGGTCGACCGCGTTCATGGCCTCAGGGCGCGACAGGGTGACCGTCGCCACATGGTTTGCAATATGCAATTCAACGGTCATGACGTCTGCTCGCCAGTTCGCACGAGGTCCAGGATTTCTTGGGTATGCTGCCCCAACCTTGGCGGTGCCCGGCGCAAGGTCACGGGCGCGGCGGACATTTGGATCGGGCTACCGACAAAACGGACTGTCTGCCCTTCACCCTGGCCCTCCATCAATACCTTGTTGTGCAGAGTCTGCGGGTCGACCAAGGCCTCACGCAGGTCGCGTACCGGTGCGCACAGCAGGTCCTGCTCTTCCAGCCGCTCTAGCCAATGCTCGCGCGTGTTGCTGGCAAATTTGTCGCGGAACATGGCTTGCAACTCTGGCTTATTGCGAAACTGCTGATTGAGATTGCAGAAGCGTTCGTCTGCCGACAGGTCTTCCAGGCCCAGTGCCCGGCAGATGTCTTGCAAGGGGTTGGCTTTGAACGCCCCCACCAGCACCAGTGGGCCGTTTTGGGTTTCAAAAACGCCAGACAAGGGCATCGCCGCCCAGTTCACCTCGGAGTCGGCCATCATGATCATCGCGGCTTCTTGCATCTGCATGGCGAGCATGGAGTTGTACAAGGAGACGCTGACTTTCTGACCCACGCCCGTGCGTGCCCGGTGCAGCAATGCCAACAAAATGCCTTGCACCATGTGCATGCCGGCCGAGTAGTCCGCCAGCGCCGTGGGGTAGACCGACACCGGCACAGAGTCGTTGGCCCGGCGTGCCATCACGCCACTCATGGCTTGCGCCAGCACATCCTGCCCTCCCTTGTGGGCATAGGGGCCGCTTTCGCCATAACCGGTGCCCACGGCATAAATGATGCGCGGGTTGATCTTTTGGCAGTCTTCAAACCCCAAGCCCATGCGCTCCATCACGCCGGCGCGGAAATTATTGACCACGACGTCGGCATTTGCGATCAGCGCTTTGACGGCCGCCATCTGGCCGGCGTCGCGCAGGTCCAGCGCGGCGCTGCGTTTGTTGCGGTTGAGGCTGCAAAAAATCGGGTTGTCAGCACCGTGCACCGGCTCGAAGGTCGACCGGCTCAAATCTCCCGCACCCTTGCGCTCGATCTTGAGAATGTCTGCGCCATAGTCGGCCAGCATCTGGGTGCACACCGGCCCCATCATCACCTGCGTGAAATCAACCACCCGCACGCCACTTAAAGGCAGATCCGCAAGGTTTGGGTTTTGCTGTGTCATAGGGCCTCCAGCACCTGATCATTAACCGCCAATGCCGCCGCCAGCGCCGGCACGTCGGCATTGCGCCCGACTTGATCGCCAGGGTCAGCCCCCTGAGCACGCAGGGTTTTTTGAAGTTGAGGCACGTTGACTTGTCGGACGCTGACACCGGCCTGGACTGCCATGGCCGCGGCAATGCCTGCAGCTTCGCCCATCGCCATACAGGGCGGTATTTCACGCGAGATTTTCTGGGCCTGCGAGGTAACCGAGTAGTGGCGACCAGCGACCAACAGGTTGTCGACACCTTGCGGCAACAGCACCCTGTACGGCATGTAGTAGTCACGGCCACGCGCAATGCTGTCGGCAAAGCGGGTGCGTTGTGACAGGTCTTCTTTGGTCAGGACGTACTCGCCTTCAAGCAGCCTGGTTTGTCGCACACCGGTTTGCGGTGCCACATCAATGACATGACATTTTTCGAACCCTGGCAGTCTTCCGCGAATGAAGTCGACCAGGCTGTGAATATGCTGACGGCCCTGGATTTCAGCCCGGGTCAGGTCTTCGACCTTCTGCCCGTCCAGCCCCGCCATGTGCGGGCAGTTGCACCAAACCACGCCTGGGATGGGTGTCTTGAGCCACCAAAGCCCCCAGGATCCACCCAAAAGCTTCTTGATTTGCCGATCCAGTGCGGCGTAGGCCTCGGGCTCTTCTGCCTCGTAGCGCTCAGCGGCCTCGGTGTCCACGTTGCCCAGACGAAAGACCGTGGTCATGATGTAGTTGCCGCCGGTATGCGGTGCGCCGGCAGAAGCGGCAACATCGAGGTCGCCAGTGGCATCAATGACCACCTGGCCCAGGATGGCTTGCGGCCCGCTCTTGCTCTCGCAGACCACGCCTTGCACTTTGCCATCTTCAACCAGGGTGTGCGAGAACCAGGAGTGCAGCCGCAACTCAATGCCGGCCTCTCGAACCATGTCCAGCGAAACCCGCTTCCAGCCGTCCGGATCAAAAGCGGCCGCAAAACAGATGGGGTGCGGTGACTCGTGGGTGTGGAAGTCAAAGGTGCCGTAGCGGTACCAGCGCTTGCGCGAAGCCTCGTCATAACCCCACTCGTTAGCGCGCGGGTACAAGGCCAGTTTCATGGCAGCCAGGCGCTCGATCATGGTCTGGCAAGTACCGCGGACCGAGACTTCCTGCAGGTGGTTGTCCCACATGTCGTCCAGGACCAGCACCATGCCCCCAGAGGCCAGGCCGCCCAGGTGGTTGTAGCGCTCAAGCAGCGTCACGCTTGCGCCATTGCGAGCCGCCGCCAAAGCTGCGGACACACCGGCGGGGCCGCCGCCCACCACCACCACATCGGCGCGGGACGCCACTTTTACCTGGCGACCAGGCTGGTACACCGTGTCAATCAAACTGCTCATACTCACCTTGAAAAATGGATCAGCCAGCTGGCGATCAGTGAACGTGTTGGGGCTGCCATCTCACGAGCCAGCGTTCCAGCAAGGCGATGATCAAGAAGAAAGACCCCGACAAACACGCGCTCATGACAATGGCCGAATACAACAGTGCGGAATCAAAGTTGTAGGTGGCTTGAAGAATCAAGGCGCCAATGCCCTGGGTCGAGCCAATCCATTCCCCCACCACGGCGCCAATGACTGACATGGAGGCAGCAATACGCAAGGCAGAAAAAAGGTAGGGCAATGAGCTGAATAGCCTCAGTTTGAAGAAGACCTCGGTCTTGCTGGCCGACAGCACCCGCATTAGCTCCATTGCCTGGGGGTTGGCAGCATCAAGGCCGCGCACCATATTGACCAAGGTCGGGAAAAAGCAAACCAGCGCAGCGATGGCAATTTTTGGCTCCACGCCATTGCCCATCATCAGCACCAGAACAGGCGCCTTGGCAACGATCGGAATCGCGTTCAACATCAATGCGACCGGAAAGAAAATATCGTTCAAGGTCTTGTTATGCACAAACACGGTGGCCATCAGGATCGCGACCAGATTGCCCAGCAAAAACCCGCCAGCGGCCTCAAGTGCAGTGGGGATCAGGTTGTCCAGCAGAATGGCCCGCTTGGCGTACAGGGTGTTGAGCACCATAAAGGGCGAGGGCGCGATAAAGGGCTTGACCTCAAAGCCCACCACGATGGCCCACCAGCCAAACAGCAACACGAATACGCCCAGCGCGGGCAGCAGGCGTGCGCGCCAGCGTTTGCGCTTGAGCGACAGCCGATGCGCGATGGCACCTGCATCCGTTTCCAGCAGGTCTGCTGATGGTGCCCGTGCAGATGTTGTCATGATGATTCCATCAACATATTTCAAGTATTCGCCGCAGGCGGGCCGTGATTTGCACAAACTCCGGGGTCTCGCGAATATCCAATCGACGGTCTGCTGGCAGTGAGATCGGAACGATTTCCTGGACCCGCCCCGGATTAGCTGCCAGCATCATCACGCGTTGGCCAAGAAAAGCGGCCTCGTGGATGCTGTGCGTGACGAACAAGACGGTCATGCCAAGCTCGCGCCAGACCCGCAGCAACTCTTCGTTCAGGCGGTCTCGCGTGATCTCGTCCAGCGCACCAAAGGGCTCGTCCATCAGAAGAATGCGTGGGTTGGTGACCAGTGCCCGCGCAATCGAAACCCGTTGACGCATGCCACCCGACAGTTCGTGTGGATAGGCGCGTTCGCTGCCCTTGAGGCCAACCAGCGCCAGCAGTTCACGCGGGCTCGCCCGGCTGGCTCGCGCTGCGCCAAACTTTGCTTTGGCGATCTCGAGTGGCAACTCTACATTCTCCAAGGCGGTGCGCCATGGCAGCAACGCTGCATCCTGGAACACGAAGCCAATGTCCCGCCGCAGCCGGGCCGCTTCCGGCCCCACACCCAGCACCTTGATTGACCCGGCGCTGGGTGGAATCAGATCGGCGACAACCCGCAGAAATGTGGATTTGCCGCAACCCGAAGGCCCTAACAGGCTGATGAATTCGCCCGCTTCGACGTCCAGATCGACGCCTTTGAGCGCCATCACACTGCCGTGCTCGGTGAAGAAGCGGACCGATACGCCGCGACAACTGATGGCAGGCGCAAGGGCCTCGGTGGTGGTCATGTTGGCCCGAGCTTGCTGACGATTACATGTTCTTCAGGCGGTAGTCACGGGTGGCGTTCAAAATATCCATCGTCATGACTTCGTCCACCTTAGGCACCCGCTTGCTGAACTGGCCCAAGTCTGCATATTGGGTGATCTGATCTTGCCAGACAGCCCGGTCCATCGCGCCCCAGCCATTGGCTTGGGTTTGGGGGTTGTAGGCGTAGCTCATCAGTGAATCGATAGCCGCCCGCTCGTCAGCACGGTCAAGGTTCGGATACTCTTTGATCAGCAGGTCTGTGGCTGCGTCACGGTTTTTGTTGGCATAGGCCCATCCCCGCGCGGTAGCGCGCAGGAAACGCTGGAGCACATCGGGCCGTTTTTCGATCACCTGGTTAGGCGCGTAGTAGGGCAGCGCGTAAAGCCGAACGCCCGCGTCCCACAACCGCAGGTCAACCCGATCGGGGCCAAGCACTTTGAGCGCCGAGGTGTTGGTTTGCCAACCTGTGACGGTGTCTACCTGCCCGGTCATCAGGGGCGTCATTTCCGCACCGATCGGGATAATGGTGACCAGTTTCTCGTCGATCTTGTTCTTGGCCAACAAGGCCTTGAGCAAAATAATGCCGGTTGACTGAATGCCAACTTTTTTGCCGATCATGTCTTGTGCAGTACGGATCGGGTTTTTCTTGAG